>JAKEFK010000046.1 GCA_022616075.1 bacterium | reverse complement strand
TGAGACTTACGTTCATGATGTTTATGCCGAAACCATAACGGATTCCAGAGCGGATCAATGCGCGCCCGGTCACAATCCCTGCGAAGTGGTTTTTGCGTGGACAGGATCGGATGTGCGAATCATCGATTTCACGGACAAAAAGCAACCTCAAACTTTAAGCACCATTTCATATACTGATGCTGAGTATCCGCATTCCGGATGGATCTCCACGGACAAAAACTATCTTTTTTCGTTCGATGAGTTTGACGAGTTTATCCATTCCAGAAATACAAGGATCATGAGCATCAACATCAAAAACTTCCTTAAACCGAAAGTGCGTACCGGTTATAGAGGAAAAACAAAAGCAATCGAGCACAATGGTTACGTTGTGGGTGACAAGTTATATGTTGCTCATTACACGCGAGGAATCACAATTTACGATGTATCCAATCCGAATAAGCTGAAGGAAAAAGCTTCCTTTGACACTTTTCCCGCTCATGATGACACTCAGGGAGCAGGCGCATGGGGCGTCTATCCATTCTTTCCAAGTGGAAACATTCTCATTAGCGACATTCAGCGCGGCCTATTTATTGTAAAAGAGGAATAACGGGCCGCTGGCTGAGGTTGTTGAATAATTCGGTCCGCAGCGCGAATTGTGCGGTTTGTAACGCCCGCCTCTGGCGGGCCGAGCTCGAGCTCATGCCCGCTGGAAGCGGGCGCTACAAATCGCGAACAGACTCTTTCGAATTATTCAACAACCTCGGCTTCCAGCCTGCTCCGTATGATATGATCCCACCTATGCCAAAAACCTACCGGAAGGGTGCTGTCGGCGCGATGATGGACGAATATGAGCGCGCAGCTTTGGAGCTCAAGCAGATCGTGGAATCTATTTCCGATCCCACATTTGAAAAGTTGAGGGATGAACATACCCAGGATGAAAACTGCCGTTCGATTCAAACCATCCTGAGCCATGTTGTGAACTCCGGTTATGGCTACGCGGATTACTTACGTGAACGGTTCGCAATCCCATCTACAAGACCGGAAAGACGATTACTGTCCAGGCAGGAAGTGCTTACGCAAATGGATGCCATGTTGAGATACACAATTGAAACTCTTGAGAACCGGTGGGAAATGACGGATGACCAAATCGAGGGAACGGTTGTGCATCCTCGCTGGGGCGGAAACTATCACATGGAACAACTGCTGGAGCACGCAATCGTTCACATTCTGCGCCATAGAAGACAGCTCGATAAGTTTCTACGGAACGCAGGCTTCTAGCAGCATTAAGGGCCGCAGGCATCCTTGCCTGCATGCGCTGTAACTACTCTGTTTTCACACGAAACACATAATCCGGCCCGTAGCGAATCATGGGGACGCAATGTTTCAGCAGGAATTCTTCAAACAGCAAACGTTGTTCTTTGTTCCAGGAGTACAAATTCTGTGTATTCTCCTTCTGAAAAGCATCTCGATTGATCACAACGTGTGTGATTTGCATTTCCCGGAACTTCCGGGTCAGTTCTGGAACGTCCTTTACTCCGGTGGAGAGAACTTCCGCGATCGGAGGATCAGCAAAGCTGCTGAATAAATTGGGTTTGTTCAAGTAATAAGGAACATGAATGCTAACCAGTACAACGCGTTTTGCATCCACCGCAGAGTTTAAATAATCAAAGGCCCTCTGGCTTTCCGAAAGCCGCGTTCGATATTGTGATGCCGTTTCCCGGCCAAGAAAATAACGAATGGGATCAAACAAATAGTAGGTTGTCAGCGATGTGTAGTAGAAGTTCGTAGTTGTTGCAGCCAGAATTCCAGCGGCAAACAAATATTGAAGTCTCTTGCTGCTCCATTGGATCTGTTCCAATCCAATCGAGGCAATGCAGAACAAAACGGCGAAGACGGTCAAAATAGACCGGTTTTCCGTATGAATAAAGAGCCACACGAACACACAGGCAGCAATATACCATTTCAAAAACGCAACGACTTTATTCGTGGTCTTTAAGAAGAGAGCCGGAATAAATACAAGCGGAAGAATTCCTGTGTGAATATCAACCAATCGCGGCTTCAAAGCGATGTGAACGGGAAAAGTAAAATAGGTGGACCAATTCCAATCCGCAATTTCCCATCTGCGGAGCGCGTTATGAAAATAGCGGTCCGCAGTTTCAGTCCAGTAGGGACTTTGAAAGATCTTGTTTAGGAAAGGATAAAAAGGATTTTCTGTGAACATCCAATTTTGGAACATCCAGAAAAGGGAAAGGACTCCTACGCCCAGGAAAAAGCAAGGGTAGTGTCTTACATTCCATCGCCAGCGCCACCAGCCTAACAAAAGCAGGAGAAGCGAGGTGAAAAAGAATAGCACAAACGTGTACTTCATCCAGGACCCAAGTCCGGCCAGGATCCCTGCAATCAATAAATCCCGCGCCTGTTTCTTTTCACTCGCATGATAGGAGATCAGGAAATACAACGACAAAAGAATGATGAGCGTATACAGAAAATCATTCCATGCCCAACCCATATGGATGGCGGTTACCGGCATCGAAAGGAAAAAGGCGGGAGCCAGCATGGTATTGTTCTCTGGATGAGCGCGTTTGACCATGTGTCCGAGCAAAACAAGAACCGCGATCGTGATCCAGAAATGGAAAGTTTTGCAAACGATTTCATTGGAGAGGACCAGGAGCGGTAAATAGTTGTATTCTGCGAGACTCGGATAATAAGCCTCCACAAAAAGTGGGAGATGATACACCTCGCCTTGTTGCAAATACGTTTTCGGAATCAAAAGGTGGTAGGCAATAGCATCCGTGGAAATTTCCGGCGCTACCACAAAGGGCAATTGCGCCGCGAGAAACAGTAAAAGGATTCCGGCGCCCAACGCATTCCACAGGTTCCATTTGATTTCCGGGATTACAAAAGGACGCCAGCTAGCGCACGCAACAAGAAACAACAGCAGTCCTATGACTTCCCAGCACACAAAGAGAACTGGATCAAAGTGAGCGGCCAAACCCAGCGCGAAACTGAATATGCCGGTGAATCCTATACCGAATGCAAGCGAACAAAAGAACTGAATGATCTTCGATTGCTCCTTCAGGAGAATTCGCATCAATGGCCATCCCAGGCCAACAAGAGAAAACAAATGGAGAAGCGAAAACAAAAGCGGAGCAAGATTTCTTAGCACAAAATGAAGAGGGATTTGCCAGTAGAAATAAAGGAAAAGGATCAGAGCAAAGAGGAGAATCCACACGAGTTGCAGAAAGCGGGACACCCTCGACACGGCCAAAAGTATACTACGGACGGGTGTTCCGGACTGATTTCTCCCCCCTTATAAAGGGGGGGGCGTTAATGTGTTGCTAGTCTGCATAATTCTCCAGAAAGAATTTCTCCTTCAGGTATTCATCCCGCCAGGCAGCGTTCAACTGATCGAGAAGCAGTCCTTCACCCGCTCCGTACGCATAGAACCCTTCCCTGCGATCCCGCGCAAGATCAAAATCCTTGAGATCCCCCAAAATACGTTCTGCAAGGATGTCCTCCGCAACGCTTTTGAAAGCCTCGTAATCTTTTAGCGACAGGAAAGCCGGTGAAGGTTTGTATTCTTTTGCAGCCCAGTCGGCAACTTTGTACTCCGTATAACGCGAAATTCCTTCCTGCCACAACTGAAACGAAAGATACCGGTAATCTTTTTCGTTTAACAGTGACTTGAGCTTCGCTCGTTCCTGGAAATATTTTCCGGGGTCGCGCGTGAGCACAGCATCATGCAGAAGCGCCGCCAGGCTATGAAATGCCTGCTTAACTGGCGGAGATTCATAGGGAAAGGCGTAGTTCAACATCCACATGCCTGTTTCATCACTGCCGGAAAGATCCAGCGAATCAACATCCTTGAAATACGAGGGCTGAGACATTTGCAACTGATGAAAATGTTCATGAAGAAGAGTAACAACCCAGCGCGTAGACGTTTTTGAAGAAGTGTTTTCGGCCTGGCCGATGACAATCGTTGGAGGAAGGCCGGCAATCGGGAATGTTGCAAGAAAATGGAGCGGCTGTGTTCGAACGCGATAACGCACTTCCGAACCAAGCAAATTGTCATTACCCAGCGGTAGAAAATCGGCGGAAGGCTGCGGATGACGAATCAGAAATTCGTATTCAGGAGTAATCAAAAGAACGGCAAACGGAGCTTTGTCCCAGTCTCTCCACAGTTTTCCGTTCAATGCATCTGCAAGCCGAAATGCTTCTGCCAATCGAACTCTGTCCAATTCCGGTATGGCAGGCACACCGTTGGTGAATCCCGTGTTTAACCAAAGGAAAAGACCAGCGAGAACGAAAATTGTTTTTTTCACTATCCCTTATTTTAGACTCCGATCGAAATTCCGGCGACGTATCCGCTTGCCCATGCCCATTGAAAATTGAAACCGCCGATCCGGCCATCCACATCGCAGATTTCGCCGCAAAGATAGAGTCCGGGACATAACCGCGATTCCAGGGTGCTCAGATTCAATTCCTTCAACGGCACACCGCCTGCTGTTACTTCGGCATATTGAAATCCACGATCGCCGGTAACAGGCAAATTCATGCGCGTTAGAAACTGAACAAGTTTCACTCGATCTTCACGGGCTAGACGATAGCCGGGCGTTTCTCCTGGCACGCCACAAAATTCGCACAAGGAGCGCGCGAGCCTCTCCGGCAAGTTTCGGCGCATCCAGGAAAGCACGCTGGATCTGTTCAACTTCCGCAAATCCATTTGAATCTGATCAGTTGATTTTTCCGGCAACCAGTTAACGATCAGCGTTGTATGAGGATCGTTCTGGACTTCATCCAGATAGTAGCGGCTGATATCCAGCACGGCCGGACCTGAAATCCCAAAATGGGTGCAGAGAATCGAGTTGCGATATGTTTTCAAGGCGCGTCCGGATCCGGATGACACCTGCATTTCAACATCCGCAGAGATGCCGGCCAGGGCGCGGATAAAATGATCCGGTGGAAGAATCAAGGGAACAAGTCCGGGGAAAATCCTTTCAGTAAGCGTGTGACAAAAAGAAGTGGCAATGCTATAACCGGAGCCATCTGAGCCGGTTTGCGGCACACTTTTTCCACCTGTCGCAAGAACAACTTTTCCTGTAAGAAATTCTCCCCAGTCTCCCAACACAGCAAAACCGCGCTCATTGCGAATTACAGAGCGAACTTTATGGGAAGTGAGAATTGCAACGTTGGCGGATTCGGCCGCACGCAAAAGCGCATCCAACACCGTTTTTGCGCGATCTGAAACCGGGAACAGCTTGCCCGTGGATTCGCGCTTGAGCTCTACACCGAGTGATTGGAAGAATGCCACAGTTTGTTCGACTTCAAAGCGTCGCAAGATTTTGCGGATCGCCGCAGGGGAAGAACCGGCAAATGCTTTTTCATCCACCTGGTGATGGGCAACATTGCATCGCCCGCCGCCTGCTATCAGTATCTTTGCGCCGATTCGTTTCGCTCCATCCAGAACAACAATGCGGGCATCCGGATTTTTTCTGGCAGCCCAGATCCCTGCGAAGAGTCCTGCCGCCCCTCCTCCTACGACAATAACGTCAGCAATTTGCAATATTTTTCAGGGCTTTTTTGCCGCCAACCAGGATTCCAGTAATTGATGATCTTCAGGCGCTTTGATTCGTCCCAGGATGGAGGGTCCGTGAGAGCTCACAATTTCCGGGTTATCAAAGGGCAGGCTCGCATACATTTTTCCACCGGGATTGTGGCAAGGCGCGCAACTCCGACTCAGCATTTGTGCAACCGGTGCGAAATCAACCGATGCTTTCTCAGGGACAACAGAAGCCTGTTCCTCTTTGGGCTCGTCCGGAACCGGCGTGACGGTCACTTTTCGTTCTCCGCAGCTAGAAACAAACATCAGGGAAACAAATAGGATCGCAGTTAAGATTCTCATCGGTTTCAATTCTATTCCTGGGCGCTTGCTCAGAGAAGATAAAAGTGACCGGAGGGCGCTTTGAAAAGCCGAAGGCGACGTCCATGCGGACCAACGGGAAACACTTTAGGGAACAGTGACACGCCGTCCGGTGAATGTATCCGAGAGTGATCCTCCTGTGTCTGTGGATGGATCCAGCGGATCCTCGGTTTCAGGATCAAAAAAACGCAGCTCAAAACTTCCTGCAACCGTGACGCATTTTTTAGAAAAGGATAACTCAGCATCCACTCTCGCGATGCTGGTGGGCGGAAACCCGCCGTTGTCCGCGCCACCGTAATTGAAATCGATAAACGTGGCTATTGCTACTCGACTTCGGGTCTGTTTCCACGCACCATGCGCGTCACTGAAATTGAGTGACCCCTGGGCTGAGCTCGCAGTCTGAATCGTGCCGTCTTTCGAGAAAGTCCAGAGACTTTGCGTACCGCTGCCTTCTAGAACCAGGTAGGTGCCCGGTATGCATCCCCCTTTTGAAGCAGCGTGAACCGGGCTGAATGTGCCCAACACCATGAGGGTAAGGAAAAGAAAAAATTTACGCATCGAACCTCCTGAGAAAAAACAGATACATAGTTTTAACCGAAAATGATCAGTTACTCAATGGGATTTCTTGGCGGCTTGGCGTCTTGGCGGTTAAAATCGCAATCAGACTGTCTGCTGGTACAATCGTCACATGCCGGTTTTGACAAAAGAACAACAATTCGACCTGCTCTACTACATGCTTCTAACCAGAAGATTGGAAGAGCATCTAGTCGGTCTGTTCAAGGAAGGAAAGATTTCGGGAGGCCTCTACAGCAGTCTTGGTCAGGAATCCATCTCAGTTGGAACGACGTACGCTCTGGAAAAAGAAGATGTTGTCAGTCCAGTGATTCGAAACATCGCGACTGTTTTGATCAAGGGCTACACACCGAAAGATATTTTTTGCCAGTATCTTGCTCGCGTGGACGGTCCTACAAAAGGGAAGGATACAACGCTTCATTTCGGAGAAATCGAGCGCGGCACAGTAGCGCCGATCAGCATTCTGGGTCCGCTGATTCCCATCATGGCAGGTGTAGCTCTTGCAGGTCGAATGCAAAAAAGGAAGCGGGTGGCTTTAACTTACATAGGCGACGGTGGCGCATCGACCGGCGATTTCCACGAAGGAATGAATTTCGCAGCTGTGCAACGCCTGCCATTTATATGTGTGATTGAAAACAATCAGTACGCTTTTTCAACTCCTGTGACCAGGCAATCGAGAATTGCGGATCTGGCACAACGCGCTGTTGGATACGGAATTCAGTATGCGATTGTAGATGGAAACGATGTGGTTGCTGTGTACGAAGCAACTCGCAAAGCGCGCGCTCTTTGTCTGGAAGGGGAAGGACCTTTCTTGATGGAATGCAAAACTTTTCGAGTAAAAGGACATGCCGAACACGATGACCCTTCGAAATATGTTCCGCGTGCAATCTTCGAAGAATGGCGAAAAAAAGATCCGGTAGACCATTACGTTCACTCCCTGCTGGATCAAAAAGTGTTTACTGCTGCTGAGCTTTCTGAGATGGAAAACAAGATTCAACAGATCCTGGAACAAGCGAAGAAGGAAGCGCTTGAGTCTCCGTTGCCGTCGTCCGAAGATACGTCCACCGGTGTGTTTCGAGTATGACCACGATTACTTACCTGGAAGCAATTCGTCAGGCCCTGTTTGAGGAAATGGAAGCGGATCCACGGGTGTTTGTGCTGGGTGAAGATGTGGGGGCTTACGGCGGAGCGTTCAAGGTCACCGCAGGCCTTCAAGAAAAATTCGGTGAAGAGCGGGTGATCGATACACCCATTTCGGAATCCGCCATCGTGGGCGCCGCCATCGGAGCAGCGCTCAGTGGGCTCCGGCCTGTTGCTGAAATGCAATTCATCGACTTTATCGCGTGCTGCTTCAACATGATCTCCAACTACGCAGCAAAAGCTCACTACTGTTGGGGCGCTGCAATTCCCATTGTGATTCGTGGACCGTACGGTGGAGGAGTCCATGCAGGCCCGTTTCATTCGCAGTGTGTGGAATCATTTTTCCTGAACACGCCAGGAATCAAAGTTGTTACGCCTGCGACAGCCGCTGACGCGAAGGGGCTGTTGAAAGCTGCAATCCGCGATCCGAATCCGGTATTGTATCTGGAACATAAGTATCTTTACCGGAGGATTAAAGAAGAAGTTTCTTCCGATGTTTTTGTCCCTCTTGGAAAAGCGATCATCCGCAGGGAAGGAAAACACCTATCTTTGGTCACCTACAGCGCGATGGTTCATCTGGCAATGGAAGCTGCTGAAGAACTTTCGCGAGATGGCGTTGAAGTGGAAATCCTGGATTTGCGAACGCTTTCGCCGCTGGATGAAGAGGCGGTTTTACAGACCGCGCGAAAGACCAGCAAAGTAATTCTTCTTCACGAAGCTCCACGCTTCGGTGGCTTCGGAGGGGAGCTCGCAGCTATCATTGCAGAGAAGGCTTTTGAATATCTGGATGGACCTATCATGAGAGTTGCCGCGATGGATACACCGATTCCTTTCGGTTCACCTTTGGAAGAGACATATCTACCCGATGTTAAAAAAATAGTGAAAGCTGCCAGGAAGTTGATGGATTATTAAATGAGTATCAAAGTAGTCGTTCCTCAAATTGGACAGAGCATCGCCGAAGCAACCATCGTGAAGTGGTTTAAAAAGCCCGGAGATTCGGTGGATAAAGGGGAAATCCTGGTAGAAATTGGAACCGACAAAATCAATACGGAAATTCCAGCGCCGGAATCCGGAATTGTTGAGCGGTTGTTGGTGCAGGAAGGGGAAACTGTGCCGGTTCAAACGGAGATTGCGGTGATTGTAAGCGAAGTAGAGCGGGCGTCCCGCCCGCTTGAGTCTCCAACACAGCGACACTCTCCCCTGGTGCGAAGGCTCGCGCAAGAACACAATATCGATCTGAGTCAAATCTCCGGTACGGGTGAAGGCGGCAGAATTACGAAAGAGGATTTGGAGAAAGTAATTCAAAAACAGCAACCGCCGGAAAAATCGCGCGGTGATGAAGTTGTTCCCTTGTCCCGCATGCGCAAACTGATTGCTGCGCACATGGTAAACAGCAAGCGGTCTACCGCGGAGCTTACAACTTTTTTTGAAGTGGATATGACTGAAGTCGTTCGACAACGCGAGACAGGAAGGCAACAAGGTTTAAAGCTAACGTACCTTCCATTTGTGATTGCAGCCACCGCCAAAGCGTTGCGCGCTTTTCCCATCGTTAATTCTTCAATTCAAGGGGAAAACATTCACTATAAGAAGGATTGCAATATTGGAATTGCCATTGCAATTGATGAAGGTCTCATTGTGCCAGTCCTCAAAAAAGTTGACGAAAAGAACGTTGCCGGAATTGCTCGCGCGGCTGCTGAACTTGCGGAACGGGCCCGCGCTCATCACCTGACGCCGGAGGACATGAGCGATGGCACCTTCACAATTACCAATCCCGGTGTCTTCGGAGCGTTAACCGGTACGCCTATTATCAACTATCCGCAGGTTGCCATTCTGGAATTGGGAGCAGTCGTGAAAAGAGCGGTTGTGATTCAAGATGCGATCGCTATCCGTTCCATGGCGTATTTCAGTTTGACATACGATCATCGGGCCATGGATGGCGCGGTTGCGGATTCCTTCCTGGCGCACATTAAGAAAACTCTGGAAACCACATGTCCACCGGCACTCGAATAGAAACACCTGTTTGTGAATTAATCATTCTGGACAAGTTGTCCTACAAACAAGCCGTCGCTCTGCAAGAATTCAGCGCAAATAGGGTTGCTGAAGGAACCGAACAGGAGAAGTTCATTCTCCTTCAACATCCTCATGTCATTACACTCGGCCGCGGTTTCCATAAAGAGAATTTGCTTTTTTCAAAAGAATGGCTGGAAGAGCACGATGTCTCTGTGGAAGAAAGTGGAAGGGGCGGAGATGTTACCTATCATGGTCCGGGGCAGGTTGTTGGTTATCCGATCTTGAACATCAGCAAGGAGCCGGATTTGCATCTGTATTTGCGGAACCTGGAAGAATTAATGATTCGCTGTGTGGCTGATTTCGGGATAGAAGCTCACAGGGAACCTGGAATGACCGGCGCCTGGGTGGGCCAGGAAAAGATCGGAGCAATCGGTGTTCGCGTTTCGCGCTGGATCACTTCGCATGGCTTCGCTCTGAATGTAAACACGGATCTGAAATACTTTGAATTCATCGTTCCGTGCGGCATCAGGCAATATGGTGTAACTTCGCTGAAGAAAATACTGGGCCATGATGTGGATGTAACGGAAGTTCACCGTTCTTTAATTATTCATTTCGAGCAAATTTTTAGGAGAAGAATTAGTCTCGTCGGGAGCTAGAGGAGCGCGGGCATCCTTGCCCGCAAGGCCTAATGGTAAAATCATCCTAATGATTTTTCGCACTCGCGGTTACCTACCTCATCTAGAATCCGAAGAAGGCATTTACTTTGTTACATTTCGGTTGGGTGACAGCTTACCATCGAGTGTTTTGGCGTCGTGGCAGGCTGAACGAGCACAAATCGTGAGCCATGCGCGAAAGCAAAACCGTGAGTTATCAGAATATGAGCTCCGCAGATTGGACTATCTCTATCTGGAGCAAATTGAAAAGTATTTATCTTCTAAGACCGCAAATGAAGTTTGAAGAACTTTTGATAGAGCATGTACGGGAAGCAAAGGAGCTGATCCGTCCGATTTTGCATCGCACACCTTTAATTACTTCACGATATCTGAGCGGGCAAACGGGAGCGGAGATCTGGCTGAAAGCGGAGTTGTTCCAGAAAACGGGTTCATTCAAGCCGCGTGGAGCCATCAACCGCCTGAAGCATTTCACCGAAGCGGAGAAAAAGAAGGGAATCGTGAGTGTATCTGCAGGAAATCACGCTCAGGCCGTTGCATTTGCCGCATCCATGGAAAAGATTCCCTGCACGGTGGTCATGCCGGCTTCTGCTCCGGCGAATAAATTAGAAGCGACTCGCGGTTATGGCGCAACAGTGATTCTGCACGATGAGCTGAGCACGATTTTCGAACGGACCGAAGAAGTAAGACGCGAAAAGGAAGCTATCCTACTTCATCCTTTCAATGATCCTTATGTGATTGCGGGCCAGGGAACAGTGGGGCTGGAAATTTTCGAGGACCTGCCGCAAGCCGATGTCGTAGTTGTAGGCATTGGAGGCGGCGCTTTGGCTTCAGGGATTGCTTTTACGTTGAAGAGTCTAAATCCGCGCGTTCGCATCATCGGTGTGGAACCGGAAGGCGCCCCAACAATGACACGCGCGCTGGAAGCAGGGAAACCGGTTCGTCTGGAAAAAATGAGTTCGATCGCGGATGGTCTGTCTGCCCCGGTTGTCGGTGAATGGACACTTGCGATTGTGCAGAAATACGTGGATGAGATTGTGATTGTAAGGGATTATGAAATCATCGAGGCCATTCACGTGCTCTTGCAGCGCGCAAAACTTCTCGTGGAACCGGCGGGTGCAGCCGGAACCGCCGCAATGATAACCGGCAAGCTGGGCGACTTAAAAGGGAAGAAGGTCGTCCTGGTTCTTAGCGGTGGCAACCTGAGCCTAGACCTTCTCAAAACCTGGCTTTAAAAAACCGCCAAGACGACAAACCGCCAAGAGGAAAATTTAATTTGAGTTTCTCGGCGCCCTTGGCGCCTTGGCGGTTAAAACTAAAAGAGGTCGAATAGTTTGGGGAATACTTCAATGACACGGAAAATTTGATCGGAAGATACGCTGATGGAGTACCCTTTCTGATCGGAAATTGTAAAGGCGCCCGTTTCCTTGTGTAACGGAACGGCAAAATCAATTCGCACAACGCGTGCGCTTTGAGATTTCTTCAATCCGATCCTGAGGCCTACACCCACGCTCAGGCCGAAGTCTTTAAACCGCAACGTTTCATCAGAGGACCACACATAACCTGCATCCAGAAATGCCGCAAGACCAACCGCCACAAGGCGAAAATCAAAAGGCGTAAAAATGCGGTCTTCCACATTAAACAACAGACTGTTCTGCCCGGTAAATGATTTGAATGTATAGCCCCTGAGGCCCTCATCTTCACCCAGTGAAATTTGAAACGGCGCATCTACATCGCTTGTCAGTGTTGTGGACAGGTTCGCAGCAAGAGTCTGGCGTGGGAATACGATTTTTCCAAGCTTTAATTTATCCATCTGGAGATAGTAGTGCGCGTAGCCGTTGAAAATCACATTGTTGAAAACGCCATTGGCTTGCCGGTGAACGCTGAAATCTCCGCGAAAGGTGAAGTACTGGTGATCATTTAACTGTCTACTGTACTGAGCCAGGGTGTGACTGAGATAGAAGTCCGGAACCGGCGTCACTTCCTCTGCATACGCAAACATCGTCGCCAATCTGAAACCAATAGGAAGATCCTCCACACGTCCAAAGTTATCGAGATATGTTTCCTCAACAAAATTTTCCCGGTTCCACTGAAACATTCCACCGTATCGATAACGTTCTTTATCGATTGGATTCAAATTTTTCTTGATGTTTTTATCCGTTAGCGCTTCCGGGAAAATGATACGAGCATCGTTCGGATAGATTAGATTGTCCAGGCTGAACAGGATGCCTAACTTGCGCTTATCGTAGCGTTCACCCCAGGCGCGCGCCATGAAAGCGATTCCACTGCGATGATCATTATCAATTTCAGCTACCGCCCGGCCTTTGCGATAAAACTTTCTTGTAGACACGCCGGAATCCATGGAGGCTCCGTAAGCCCATTTCGTGTCCAACGAATAGAAAGGACGCACCACGTCCAGAGTGTGCCGCCATCCATCCGATGCGCTTTGATAACCGGTTTCCAGGTTCCAGCGCGTGTTCAGAAATTGCGGATCAAAATAGAGCGCTTCATATTTTGATCTTTCCACATCATCGCTGTATTCAAGTGCAATCGTTTTTCCGTATCCCAAAAAGTTCGATTCTTCAACCGAGAATTCCCACTCACGATACCCGGAGCTTGTGCCAGCGCTGATGTTGACCTGGGTGGTCCACTGATCCTCCGTATGCACGTAGATATCGTCCTGGTTTGCGCCCACAGGCACTCTTTCGATGCGAACGTTGTCCAGGAATTTATGTTTCCGCAGCCGGCGTTCGCTTTCACGCAAAAGATCTTCATCGTAATATTCTCCCTCTTTGAAGACCAATTCCCGTTGGATGAACGAATCGTTGGTGCGGTCGTGAACGGAATTCAGGAAACGGAACAACCAGGAGCGGTACTGAGGAAGTTTCGGATCAAAGACATCCAGTGCATCTATGTGTATTTTGTTAACCTGACGGCGGCTCTCAGGTGGTTTTCCCTCTGTTTTGCTTTCCTGCGCGGCTGCGATGGCAGCAAAGAAAAGCAGAAAGATCGGAATGCTTTTCTTCATTACTGCTCCAGAACCGTATCCATACTGGCCTTTCCGGCCGTTGCATTAAAGAAGAAGTCTGACCAGGAAGCTCGAACCAATTCCATAAAAGCGAGTTCTTCCGGTGTGGGAAGCTGACCGGCCCTGACAACAATTACGAAAAGGTGTCTGAAGTCTTTTTGGGATCCGTTTGAATTGGGCCGTCTTAAACCGTTCGCCGCGATGATGTCCTGGATTTTGAGCGGCACAGCGGTGCCTTTGAACTTCACATTCTGTTCCGGAGAAGATTCTGCGCTGAAAGGAAAATCGGGAGAAAAGCTGGATGGTCCTTCGACATAGTAGGTTTCACGAACTTCTTCCGGAGAGTTGAGTCCCATCAGGTAAAGATCAAGATCCGAATATCGCTGGAAGGGATTTCCCGTCTCAAAAGAATTTGTTTTCCGAAGATGTATCTGGTTTCCTTCAAGGAAGGAGCCATCGGAATCAAAAAAGAAACTCCAGTGGGTTTTATCCCGGCCCAACAACACGTCGCTTTCTTCATTGTTCTTCAAAAGTTTGACATAAGAAAGCCAGCGGTGACCGATTTCATGCGCAAGAATATCGAGCAGGGAAACATCCCCTTCCGGCAATTTCTTACTGGGATCCGAAGGGTATTGATGAACGTTTCCAAAGAAAGTGATGTTTTGTAGTTGTTTTCTGCTGCCGAAGATCTCATTGTCCTTGAAAATCGGTTTTTTGTCGGACGGATTTCCGATTCCACGCACATTGTTTCGAACATTGATTGCAAAAGCCTGGGCTCCGGGCACCGGAGTCAAATCAAAATTGCTGAAGAGGCTGATAAAGTCGAATCGATCCGGTGTGCTCAAGTAAAGCGATTTCATGAGGTTCGGGATATCCGCGCTGATGTAATCGTGGAAATTCTCGACGAACGAATGCAGTGTGCGGTGGGTCGACTTGCGGGAACTGAAATCGACGTACCGTAATGGTATTGTATCCAGACCCGGAATCAATCCGACAAAACCCTGAGTCGCAGTAAATTCATTTGTATACACAAGATCGATCACTCCAGTTTTGTACATTACAATCTGGAAAGTATTCTGGCCAAAGTCAAACTGGTTTTGATTGAAAAATTCCGGGACTTTAAACCAGGTGACTACGACTTTATCCGAGGTCTCGTTCAGCAGAATGGCGCCGGATGCTCCCGGATTCAGATCAGCAAAAAAGCCGGCAATTCTGGGTAGAACAGGCGTGAGATTGGCAGCATCAGGCACGTCAGTATCGGGTGTCTCAAATGTGATCGTTCCGTTGGAATTGACATAGCATCTGTCATACGTATTGCGTCCGAAGGGGAACTGAAAGTGTTTGAAAACGAGCTCGTAACTTTCATCGTCATCAAGATCCAATGCTTTTGAAGCATTGCCGTCAAAATTTGTTGGTTCCAGCGTGTGCGCGTAACGTCCTTTCGACACGGGATGAAAACGGACGGTGAGATTCTGCAAATCGAATAGATTCTGTAAAATCAGAAGCTCCGGATTTGCTTCCAACACGACAATATTGCCAACTGGAGTGACTTGAGAATAGAGCAGTCCCTGGCTTTGAACTTTCTGCTCACTTTTAACGAACTTGCTGACTGCAGCTGGCGAAATGCAGCGTAGCTTTTTCGGCTGGCCCGATTTTTCTCCGAAAACCTGAGTGACAAACAGGAAAACACAAACGAACAGCGCGGTTGTTTGTTTTCCAGACATAGTCCTCCCAAGACAAAATACCCTACCATTGTCTACGGAATAGACGGAAACTTCAACCCTGATCAAGCTTTTTTAGCTCGTGTAAACAGGGAGATGAGGAGATAGTGGAGATGTGGAGATTTTTTAGTAGTACAATGTCGCGGATGAATCTCAAGAAGGCGACGCTTCTTATTGTCTCCGGTTTTGGACTTTTCTCCGTAGCAAATTTTTCAGCTGAAGTTGCAAGTTACCGGCCGAAAAAGAAGCTTTTCCAGGATGGCCGTTTCTGGAGGATTGCGCACCGCGGTTTTTCCGGTCGTTATCCGGAAAACACCATGGCTGCTTTTGAAGCGGCTGCAAAACTCTCCATCGATGCTCTCGAACTGGATGTTCATTCCACGCGCGATGGCCGGATTGTTGTCATCCATGATGCGACACTCGATCGAACCACAGACCGGACGGGACGCGTGTTTAATCAGAACTGGTCCGCCTTGAAGCTGGCAGATGCCGGTTTTATGTTTGATCCGGATCAAAATGGATCTTTTCCCTTTCGCGGCAAGGGGATCACGATTCCTTTGTTGGAAGATGTTTTCAAAACATTTCCCCACCTGAGAGTTGTCATAGAAATCAAACAGACTTTGCCTGCCATCGAAGAACCGGTTTACCGTTTGATTAAGAAATATAAGATGGAAGATAAAGTTATTGTTGCTTCAGAACATACCGAGCCACTCCTGCGTTTCCGCAGTCTTGCTCCTTCCATTGCCACTAATTTGTCGGGAAAAGAAGCTCTGGGTTTTTACCATTCTTTTCGCGTGCGGTTGGGAAATTTCTACAAAAGTCCTGGGGATGCTCTTCAGATTCCTCCCCGCTTCCGTGGTGATCAGGTCGTAACGCGCGCGTTTTGTCAGGCTGCAAAAAAGAAAGGCATTGTCATTCACGTATGGACAGTCAATGATCCGGAAGAGATGAAGCAATTGATCGATTTTGGCGTGGATGGAATTATCACTGATTTTCCTGACCGATTGCTTGAGGTAACACCTGCGGGGAGTTAACACATGAACATTGTGAATCCGGATCTGGAACAGTACCTGCACAGGATCACACCCACTCACCATGCAGTTTTAAAGGAAATGGAGAATCTTGCGGAGCGCCTGGATTTTCCAATTGTCGGACCGCTCGTGGGACGAAACCTGTTCCTACTTGCGCGGCTCATGAATGCAAAAAGGATCATGGAGCTTGGTTCAGGATACGGTTACTCCGCTTTCTGGTTTGCGCTGGCAACTCCCGATGACGCAACCATTCTTTGCACGGAGAACTCGGCGGAAAATATCAAGCGGGCGCAGGATTTCCTTGGCCGTGC
>JAKEFK010000045.1 GCA_022616075.1 bacterium | reverse complement strand
CGACGCAACCGGTGGAGCAGCAGCCGGATGGTTCCATCATCCTTCTGATGCATGCTGCAGGGACAACCGAATTGCTGAACTGGGTCCTCGGCTACGACAGGGGGGTTCTTACCGCTTTTTGAATTTTCGTAAATGTCGTGATTCGCGCCGTGCCGCTTGAGATAGCATCCCGCCTTCACGAACTCGCGAATGAATTCGTTCCGCTTAACATTTCGAGTTAGAGTTCCTTAGTTCTGATTGCAAGATCGGGTGCTGGAAGCTCTTTGTCTGCCATCATCAGTTTGTAAGCATCTCTTATATTTTCCTCCAGCTCTTCCAATGTTTCTCCTTGACTGAAAATTCCAGGTATCTCCTTCAATCGACCAACGTACCAACCCTCATCCTGCCAATATTCAAGGCTAAAACTTCGCGTCATGCTAAAAAAGATACCCTATCGACAGTGTACCTGTAACGCTATCGATGCGCTGCATCTGAGCGCCTGGCGCAGTTTCCGTGATAACAATCATGCAGCTTTTGTTTTCATTCGGTAAGGCTGAATTAGTACCTCAGCTGGTATGCCGAGATCCTTGTGAAGCCTGCGAATCATTTCCATAGTTAGAGCGCGCTTGCGATTCAACACTTCCGAAACGCGGGCACGACTTCCGATAAACCGCTCCATGTCCCGGCGAGTAAGCCCTCTACTTTCCATATAGTAGCGTATGGCATCGATCGGATCGGGAAGGGAGATTTTCTGATGCTTTTCCTCGTAAGCTTCAACGAGCGTTGTCAGCACTTCAAGGCGGTCCGCTTCGTGCGTCCCCGGCACAGCGGCAAAAAGATGCTCAATCTCTTTTAATGCCAACTGATAATCCTTTTTGGTCTTGATGGGTCTTATTTCCATGACTGCTCCTTTCAAATCGTCCTTGGGTCAATCTTGTTGTAATCGGTGTGTGTACCCACGAAACGAATATAGACAATGCCGAAAGCGAACTGAATTGCTACGACAATCCGGTACTTATTTCCTTTAATATTAAATATAACTCTGTTGTTGCCCAGGAAGCTGCAACTCCGATAAATATTCTTAATATCAGAAGGAGTTTTCCAGGTGGAATGTTTCACGTCAAAATACCAGGCCTTCAATGGCTCCTCTGCATCAGGATGTTTTTGCCAAAATTCTCGAAGCGTTTTCCGAGATATTATACGCACGCGACAATTATAGGATGTTCCCTATATGGGAGCAAGCAAGAAATGCATTGTTATGGTAACTTACTTGCTTTTAGGAGTTGGAAAATGCATGTTCCTTCAGTTTCGCAAGAAATTTGGCAAGAGCTTTATCAACAAGCCATACGTTTCAGAGAGCTTGAGCCCTGGAAGTGGATGGAAGAAGCAGACGTTTTCGGAATACAGGATCCGGGCACATCTCAGATTGGATACGGCACAATCATGGGTATCCTTGGTGAGGTTCTCGCTTTCTGTGTGTACCGGGGAAGCGGAGGCCTCACATTCCACCAGCGGTTGTTGGATGACGCAATGACTAAAGACGATTTTATTGCTGAGCGAAACCATCTAATGGTGGAATTCGTTGCGAAAAAAGAACTCGAGCCGGAAGACAAAAAAATCATTGCAATTCTCGGTCTTCGTTTCCAAGGGACCAAGCAATATCCTCAGTTTCGCAGCCACTTGCCCGGCTATTGTCCGTGGTTTGTGAACGAGTCTGAAGCGCGCTTTCTTGCTTTCGCGCTTCTCTGCGCCATTGATGCGAGTCTGCTGAAGCAAAAAGATCCGAGCTTTTTGTTCCGTTCGAGAGAAGCAGAATATCTGACCTATATTCCGAAAGAGCGGGGCTCGTTTTCAAAAATATGGCAAAAGCCTGCTCCTATCCCGGTGCCGGAGATTCAGATTCCACAGCCTAATGTTCACGAAATCAGGAGTCGAAACCTTCGAAAAGATTCAGCGTGGCAGGCGCATTGGTTCTTCTTGCCCGGGGCGATTCAGGACAAGGAACGCCCCTATTTCCCAAAATGCTTGATGATTGCTCATGAGAAGTCCGGCTTCATAATTGCCATGGAGGTAGTTCACCCGGAGGATGGTTCGCCAGCAGATTTGGAAAAGAAGATCCTCCAAAGTATGGATGAAACGAACCTCCTTCCCTCTGAAATCCAGGTGCTAGACCAGCGCGTGCATCAGGCGCTTGCGCCTTTGGGTGAGTTGCTGGGCATTCGCATTGTTTTGCGGAGGGAACTTGGCGCTATTACAGAGGCGCGACTGGAACTCGGGAAAAGCATGAGGCGGTAAACCTTCTGCGCCCTAATGAAAGGAGTCATTTGTGAAGCCTTCTCACATTGCTATGGATCGCATCGTCGAACGAGAATACAAAACGAATCGAAAATATCGAAAAGAAATAGACAAGTCGGAAAGGCCTATGCTTCGTCACGGGCGAAAAATGAGTGATGAAGAAATCCTCGCAAGATTGGCGTCTCTTGGTTTAAGCATCACGAAAGAGCATTTTGCATCGCTCTCTTCCGGTTTTCTTTCCGCCGAGCAAATGTCACTTTCTCTTTCTAACGAGTGCCGCTTGAAATTGAAATCTTTCGATCAAGACTGGATTTGGATCGGACTCACAGTCTTATGGGAGCGCTGGCAACTGGAAAGGCCAAGCCTTGAGATGATCGATGATCGTATTCAGGAAGGATACGAAAAGGCGCATCGAGGCGATAGTGCATCAGCAGCACGCGTCTGGTCGGAGACATGGAAAACCGTTTTGGAGATAGCGGATGCCCGAGGCCTTAAATCTCTTGCCGCGTTGGATGACATCTTTCTAGGCTCTGAATTTCTCGAGAACTGGATACAGGATCTCGAAGTTGAATTCTGGAACGCATCTTCTGATAATCCCGAATTCTTGAACGCGAGGATACGATTTTGTGAAAAGGTCATGCAGCGCTTTCCAAAGGAGGATGAGCTGATCCTGGAAAACTTCAGACGGGCGATCGGAGAGTCCTACTACGCCCTTGGAGAAGCAGCCCGTACCGATAGATTATTTCGCGGATGGCTTGATGCTGATCCCGAATGGGGCTGGGGCTGGATCGGTTGGGCCGACTGCTACACATTCAATAAGCCGATTGATTACGACAGGGCAGAGGAGATCTTGAAGCAAGGACTATCTGTTCCGGATGTTCGGGATAAGTATGACCTCGTGGAACGGCTGGCCGATGTTTATGAAGAAGCCAAGGAGAAAGTCAAGGCCAGGGAGATTCGCAAACAGTTAGAGAACATGAATCAGATAGATGCCGACATAGAAGTCGATGAAGAAGGTAGAATTTTGAGAATTCGGCAAGTCATGGATTTTGGTGAGGAAGGACTCCCTCTAGATCGTCTGCCGGATCTTGAAAATGCTTTGCGCGCTGAGACTCCAATAAAAATCGATAAGACTGGTAGAAATGATCCGTGTCCGTGCGGCAGCGGCAAGAAATACAAAAAATGCCATGGTCTGTAATGACGCATCGGGTCTTGACTTAATTTGGCAGAGCATCTGATTTTTGGTCAGATCTCTTAAATCGGAACCAATCAACCGCCCTAACTGCAAAAATTGCGGGGCCATAGACCTATTATTCCGCGTTTCTTTATTTTTTGATGGTTGATAAAGGCGGGTGGATCTGTTTAAGAGTCAGATGCTCTGCCAATTGAGCTAACGGCCCAAAGCTTTAAATACAATCACTTACGGCTACTTTGCCGTTTGCATTGTTGCAGTCTTGTTGCGCCTGTTTGCATTTTTCGAGATGAAGAGATAGACTCTTTTCGTGTCCGAACAGTGGAGTTCCATGCATCTTCATTCTCAATTTTCGCTCCTGAAATCCTTCCAGAAATGCAAACAGGTGCAACGAGAAAGTTATTCTGGATCGGCCATTTTAGCAAACTTCGACGGTGATTGAAAATGGGCGTCAGGATCAGCAGCAATGAAGAACGAAGAGGATGGGGGATGTGGAGATGAGGAAGGGGGGATCAGGGGATACTTGGAACGGGAAAGGAGTGGCATTGATTTGTAACTGT
>JAKEFK010000044.1 GCA_022616075.1 bacterium | reverse complement strand
GAACATGGCAAGCGAATTGAGTGAAGCACTCGGTGGCAAGCGCTACCTTTCGGGCCTGGTCCAGTTTGATCAAAGGAAATGGAAGGAACACTACGATACAAACTGGAGCGAAATGAAACGAATGAAGAAGAAATATGATCCGAACGGTGTTTTGAATCCCGGGTTCATCGACTTCACCGCATAGGATTATACCGGCTGGTGATGAAGGAAGTGCTGTTTCTGCTGGTCATCGGGCTCGCAGTGGGAGTCCCCTCCGCGATGGCACTGGGCCGATATGTTTCCTCCCAACTCTATGGGATCCAGAGCGGCGATCCATGGATTGCTACATCGACAATACTCGTTCTGGCGATGGTGGCCGCTGCGGCGGGAATGATCCCCGGCGCATCGTGCAAGCCGCATTGATCCGATTCTCGCCCTGCGCTTCGAATAGCGAACACGTTGTTTTCACCGCAGAGTACGCGAAGTACGCAGAGGCAGCACAGAGTTTGTTTTGCTCCGTGAAGCTCCGTGACTCCGTGGTTTTTCAACGCAAAAGCGCGAAGCCGCAATCTTCATCTTGACAATCAAGAGGAAAGTGCCTATGATGACGGATCATGAGCGAATCGAATACAGACGTGATCCAGGGCACGCTGGATATGCTGATCCTGAAGACATTGAGTTTGGAGCCAATGCACGGTTTTGGTATTGCACGCCGGATCGAGCAAATTACGCGGGGTGTTTTTAAAGTAAATCCAGGGTCGCTTCTTGTTGCATTGCAACGATTGGAGCGAGCGGGGCGGATTGACGCAGAATGGCAGCAGACCGAAAATTCCCGGCGCGCGCGCTTTTATAAGCTAACCAGGTCCGGATGCAAACAGTTAGATGTCGAGACGGCCGAATGGGAACGGCGCGTGGGCGCGATCGCAAGGTTGCTAAAAGCCGAAGGTTGATCGTATGTCCGTTTGGCGACAACTGAAGCTCGGGTTTCGGACGCTCACCTCTCGCACACGTGTCGATCAGGAAATTTCCGAAGAGCTCCGCCACTACCTGGAAGAATCAAAACAAGCGCACATTGCTCGGGGGTTGTCAGTGGAGGAAGCCGAACGGACCGTTCGGCAATTTGGAAGCGCGGCAAGCCTGCATGAACAGGTACGGAGTTACGGCTGGGAAAATATCGTGGAAGCATTCTTTTCCGATTTGCGGATCGCCTGCCGGCAACTGCGAGCGTTACCGATCATTACAACAGTCGCTGTGCTGACAATCGCGCTGGGGATCGGTATCACAACGGCGATTTTTGGCTCGATCAATCCGATTCTGTTTGAATCCTTGCCCTACCCGCATGCAACGCAGATCGTCACAATATCCGAGTTCACGAACGACGGAGCGCGCATCGACGGCACTTTCGGCATGTTTCGAGCCCTGACGGAACGCAGTCAATCCTTTGACGCGATCGCAGCGTACAAACCGTGGCATCCCACCATGACAGGAACGGGTCCTGCGGAACGTTTCAACGGGCAACGCGTCGGCGCCGCTTACTTTGATGTGTTCGGCACAGCACCATTCCTCGGCAGAAGCTTCCGCACGAGTGAAGATCGAATGAACGGTCCGAACGTGATCTTGATCAGTTGGAATTTGTGGCAGCGGCGGTTCCATGCAGAGGAAGCGATTCAAGGTCGTGTGATTCGTCTCGATGATACAAATTTTGAAATCATTGGAGTCATGCCGAAGGATTTTGAAGATGTACTCGCGCCGGCCGCTGAGATCTGGTCGCCTCTGCAATATGACATGTCGCAGGGAAGAGCCTGGGGACACCATCTGCGAACGATCGGACGTCTGCGCACAGGGATCACTTACGATCAGGCAACCGGGGAAACGAATCGAATCGCGCGCGACGTATTAAGAGAACAACGACCGGAGACTTACGGTGAACAAATCAAATTAGTGGTGAAGTCGCTTCAAAAAGACATTACATCAGCTGTGCGGCCCGCGCTTCTTTCCATTATGGGCGCCGCAGTGCTGGTTCTGTTGATCGCGTGCGTAAATGTTACCAATCTGCTACTTACGCGAAGCGTTCAGCGGCAGGGAGAATTTGCCATGCGCGCTGCACTCGGCGCAGGCCGTGCGCGCATCATTCGGCAGCTTCTAACGGAATCACTTCTGCTTGCATTCCTGGGGGGCGCTGCCGGCCTGGTTGTTGCCTTCTTTGGGGTACAAGCGGTGATCGGACTGAGTCCGCCCGGTTTGCCTCGCGCAAGTGCAATTGCGATTGATCGCAGCGTTTTCGTTTTTGCGTTGACCATTACCACCTTGATTGGACTCTTCATCGGTGTCATTCCAGCGCGTCAAACAGCCCGGTCTGATGTTCGCCATCATCTTCAAAACGCCCGTGCAACAGGATTCGGAAACTCTCGAATCAGAGAAGCACTGGTCGTAGGTGAAGTTGCTCTTGCCCTGGTGCTGCTGGTGAGCTCCGGCTTGTTGTGGCGAAGTCTGAACCGCCTGTTTGCCATAGACCCCGGATTTGATTCCGCAAACGTTCTTACGATGCAGATTTTCGATGACGGCTCGGAAGGCCAGCGGTTCTTTGAACAGACAATTGAATCTGTAAGGCAGATACCTGGCGTGGCAAGCGCAGCGTTGACAAGCCAACTCCCGTTAAGTGGCGACCTTGATGAGTACGGCGTGCATTTTCAAGCAACTCCTGACCGTGCGTCTCAAAGCTACGGTTGTTTTCGATATTCCGTCAGCCCGGGTTACATCGAAACCATGGGGATACCGCTGCGGCACGGCAGATCGTTCCATGAAAACGATCGGAGCAATGCGCCGTTCGTTGCCCTCATCAGCGAATCGCTCGCGAAATTGCGATTCCAGCAAAGCGATCCAACTGGACATCGGCTCCGAATCGGACCGACAAACGGTCCTCCTTATACGATCGTGGGTGTTGTTGCGGATGTGAAACAAATGTCGTTGGCTGCAAACGAATCGTTCGCCGTGTACATTCCTGCGCAGCAATGGCAGTTCAAGGACCAAACCATGTCGCTGGTAATCCGCGCGCAACGTGATGCCGCGACGCTTGCGCCTGTTGTGCGCGCTGCTGTCGGATCCATCGATCCAGATCAGCCCATTGTACGCGTTGCAACGATGGATGAGCTTCTGGCCGCCAGCGCATCAGAACGACGGTTTGCATTGATTCTGTTTCAGACCTTTGCGCTGGCTGCATTACTTCTTGCTGCAGCGGGAATTTACGGTGTGCTGGCCGGCACCGTCGCCCAACGGACGCGCGAAATCGGCGTTCGTTCCGCGCTCGGAGCTTCACGCCGCGACATTGTGGTTTTGATCGTGCGCAAAGGAATCACGCTCACGGGTCTCGGTGTCGCTATCGGATTTCTGACCGCGACTGTTGTGACGCAGGGCATTGTTGCAATACTGTTTCAAATTTCACGTCTCGATCCACCGACGTATTTTGCTGTCGTCGCGCTGCTCTTCTCGGTCGCCATCGTCGCTTCAGGACTACCGGCATGGCGCGCCTCTCGAATCGATCCTGCGATCACATTAAGAGCGGAATAACCGGGGTGCAAAAATTGTATCTTGATTCACCGCAGAGTACGCGGAGTGCGCAGAGGATTTAAATAAGATCCCTTCATGAATTCAGCGTAAACATTTCCGCCGCCTACTTATTCGCCGGCTAAAGGCGGCGCTCCGTTCGTGAAGCCCCGGGAGGGACATCTCCCTCAACAATTGTTTGCTGGAGGCGTGGAGTTTCACCGTGCTTCCACAACTTAAGGTGATGCGCAACTCGATACTGCAGTGGACCGCCATCGGGGCGTTCGGCACGTTCGAGCGGTCGTGGGATGCACACGAATTCCACCTTGAGCTCGGAGCTGCCGGCAAAGACAACCGCATAACCATGTCCGCCCATATCAGCAAACCAGAGATGCGGCGCAACTTCCGCATTTCGTTGGGACAACGCCTGCTCCAGATTTCCCGTTTTCTGAAAATTGAAAGCGGATCGGATCCCGTGCATCAAAGATAAATTGATCGCAGGTTTTGGACGCGAACCGGAAGACGGATCGGCGAGAAAAACGGCCCGGAGCGGATCGTCTTTCGGCAAGTTATGTTCGAGCGCTTCCACCAGACCGGGCGCCGATACAGATCCTGTGATGAATTCAGCTCCAACGGGAACAAATGGTTTCGGCGGAAGCGCAGCCGAAAGCAGACCGGCAAAAAACGAATGCCTGTCTCCCGCAATCGAAACGAATCCTGGTATTTTCTCCCGTTGAATAAAGTCAAAGATTTCCGCGCGTTCGTATGGATATCCGCCCCACTCCATTGCCATCACGCCGTAATCGTCCACAGGCCAGAGTTCTTTAATTTCATCCGACGCGTTTTGGAGATCCAGACGAGGGTCCAGCGATGCAAAGGAGTTGCCCCACAACTTCCACGGCGCTTTCGAATTCTTCAACTGATTCAGGAACCATTTTTTCTGATCGATACCGAGAACTGTTTTGGGCGGTTGATCCTTGAACGGGTTCACAACCTCTTCTCCACCAAAGCGAATAGTGGCGGGAAGCTTACCATCATTGTAGGCCCGACCGGCGTCCATGATTTCCAGCGCATTTTGCGGAAAGAAGAATGGAATCTTTTCCACCGTAAATTTGCCGGCTTGTTCCATGTCCAGTACCGATTCCGAACGGAACGAGTGATTGTCTGTGATGATGAGATCCACATTGCGCCCGTAACGCAGCGTGCGGAAAATCTGAAGGCTCCGAATCGCTGCCAGATTGTTCGGCTCCTGCCCGAGTCCGTATTCATCGAACTTGTCGATCGGCGCATTCGCAACATCGGGCGCGTGAAAACGATTCGGATCGAATCCGCCCGGCTGCAGCACACGGCCAGGCTGGTATTCAAACCATGCCTGATTGGCTGCAACTTTTACTTTCTGCGCGGGACGCGGCGCATCCACGTTCTGGATGCTCTGCCGCCCTTTCCAGGAAAACTCATGGTTGTCCCAGACACACACGAATGGCCAGCGAGCACGCGCATCCTGCAGATCAGGATCCGCCAGATAAGCGCGATAGAGAAGGCGATAATCCTCCAGCGTCATTGGATAATGCATGTCGCGGAACTTCTTACCGCCGGGATAGCGAACAATATCGCGAAGGCGGCGATCGTACCTCTGGCTTCCATCCTCCGGATAGATCACCACTTCATAAACGTAATCGCCTAAATGCAAAACGAAGCCAAGCTGATCTTGTGCAGAGCGTTTCTCATCTTCCCAGATCATTCTCCGGTACGCGTTGCACGCTCCCTCCTGCACGTTCTGACAGCTCACGAACGCAAACGCAATCTGTTTTTCGTCTTCTTCGGAAGGGGCCGTCACGGTGCGGCCAATTCTGCTGCCGAAACCGGATTCATCGGTAAAGCGATACCAGTAAACACGGCGCGGTTGGAGTCCTGCGGCAAGCACGCGACACGTCCAATCGGTTTCCGCGGAAACTCGCGCGGTTGTTGTCGCAATCACTTTGCGGAAATCAAAATCTTCCGCGACTTCCAACAGCAGCTTCTTTGCTTCTCCCCATTGTCCGGGAGGCCGTCGGGTCCACAAAATCACGCTGTCCGGATGAGGATCGCCGGAAGCAACACCCTGCGGATAAACATCGCGCCGCTCGCGCCACGAAATTTTTGACTCGCTTGCAAACGTCGATCCCCACGCCAGCGTCGCGCCAAACGATGCAGCAAGCTCCAGGAATTTGCGCCGGCTAATCGTATCCATGCTGTCTTGATTTTACCGCAGAGGACGCGGAGTACGCAGAGTGAAAAAGAAAATAAGCCTCTGCGAACTCGGCGTCCTCTAGCGGTGAAACAACAGGGATTCCCATGGCAGACGGAATTATCGTGAGCAACCTGAGGCCTTCTCCGGATGCGTTTCATCCCAAAACCTTTGTCGATCCTGGAAGAAACAGGATAGCCTCATCGTCTAAAAGACTGCAGTGATGCAGTTTCACTGACTTTGAAGCTGAGGCCACGACGGTTGGAAGATTTCGAGCAGGTTTTCCGCGACAACGTTTCGAGGATTTATCGCCTTTCCTATCAGTATCTGGGGAATCCAGACGCTGCTGAAGATGCGACGCAGGAGACTTTTTTAAGAGCGCTCCGATCCGAAAAAGATTTCAGACACTCGTCGGAAATTTCAACCTGGCTGTTCCGAATCGCAGTGAATGTTTGTCTCGATGGAATCCGGCAAAACAAACGCCGGCGCATGGAAAGTCTCCATTCACTACCGGAGCCAACCGTCAGATATTCAGCGCAGGAAGATTTAGAAAAACTCGATTTACAGCGCAGAGTGCGAATCGCGGTAAACGCTCTTCCGTCGCAACTCAGGATGCTGGTGGTGCTTCGTGAATTTGAGGACCTTTCGTATCAGGAAATTTTGTCGATCACCGGCCTTTCCATTGGGACCATCAGTTCAAGATTGAATCGAGCGCGGCTTCAAATCGCGCGTGTTTTCCAAAATGAATTCAGGAGGGATTTATGATGCACTTCTTTGCGAAACGGTACCTTTCGGCCTATCTGGACGATGCCCTGAATGATAAAAACCGGAATGCAGTTAGGCAACATCTGGAGCGTTGTTCGTCATGCCGCCAACTTTATGCTGCAATCAAACAAAGCACAGAGTTGATCCAATCCGTGCGCAAACAGAGCATCCCATCTTCCATCGTCTATGCCGACGTTCGCTCCCCTTCATTCAGCCGTTATGGTTGGGTGGCTGCCGCTGCGGCTTTCCTTTTTGCAGTGGGCACCTTGTTGTTTTCATACAGCAAAACGAGGAGTACGATCGATCCGCAGGGAGCCATCTACCTGGATTTGTTGCTTCAAGAGGCGGCCAATTCCGGCAGCGGGCCTCAATTGATCAAATCCCCTTATCATGCGCTCGCGCAATCTCCCGTGGAACTGTCGCGCATCACAGGCAGGCAGTATGCGGAACCTGTATTGCCCTCAGATTTCCGGTTTCAGCGTGGTTTCATTTACGAGGAGCAGTATGGTGGTGGAGTGGGGCGCGTGTACGTCTCCAATGAAGGCAAGATTCTGTGTTTGTTTGAGCAACCTGTCGAAACGAAGATGGCTTACGGCGCCGGAAATCAGGAGGTGCAGGAATTTCTTGGAAGAGATTGTATCGAGGTTCTATGGCCTTCGTTGCGGCTTGTGTCTTGCGAGTCCGGTGATAAACGAATTCTGATGCTCTCCAACATCAGTACAGAACAGCTGGAATCTGCGTTTCGATCTTATCCCGATCTTGGTAGCCAACAGTAAGGAGAAAATGATGCGTATCCTATTTATCGTCTTGTCTCTGATCTTCGTCAACATCAGTTTTGGTGATCAACCCTCGCGGCCGATCGCCACAATTCCGTTTCAACTGGTCGAAAAACTCATCTTTTTGCAGGTTCAGGTCAATGGCTCAGAGCCATTGTGGGTCATTCTCGATTCCGGTGCGAGTGGATGTGTGATTGAAAAACAAACCGCGTTGAAGCTGGGGTTGAAGACTGCCGGAGCAGACCAGGTGGGAGGGGCCGGAGCTGGAAAGACAAACGTTACCTTTGCAAAAGACATCAAATTTTCACTTCCCGGCCTGGATATGAAAGTCGATAGAGTGATGGTGATCGATTTTGCCGGAATATCGGAAAAGCTGGGACACAAATGCGATGGATTGATCGGATATGAATTTTTTGCTTCTTATGTTGTTTCGATTGATTATGACTCTCGGGTTGTGCGCGTTTACCAGCCAGAAAGTTTCGAATATAACGGTGATGGAGAAATTCTACCTACTCAAGTGAAGAAGAAACATCCATATGTCCGGCTAAAACTGTCCACGCCGGGTGTGCAACCGGAGGAACCGGAGCTGCTCATCGATACCGGCTCAGCCGATTCCATCGATAGCGAACTGATCGCGAAATCGAACGGCCATAAATACGAAGCGATCGGTGGAATCGGTCTAGGTGAACCATTCCGCATCACTCTGGGGACTTACGATACTGTTCAAATCGGAAAGCTGAAATTGGAGAACGTCGATGGCGCGTCAGGAAATTCCCTCATCGGTGGGGATTTCCTGCAACGTTTTCGAGTGATCTTCGATTATTCGCGCGCACGAACGATCTTTGAACCCAGCCGGCACTTCGAAGACGAAACGTTGTTAAATTTGAGCGGTCTTGATGTGGAATCAACACCCGAAGCAAACGCTTTCCGCATTTCCAACTTGTTGAAGGGATTTGCCGGAGAGAAAGCCGGCTTTCTTCCGGGCGATTTGATCGTTGCAATAGATGCCCAACCTGCGAGCGCCTTCACATGGGAGCAAATGATTCGTTTGCTACATCAGGATGGGCAAACATACTGGCTCACCATCAAGCGCGGCAACGAAACGAAAGTGTTACCGCTGGTGATACCCGGGAAAGTGAGAAAACCGCTGGCATTCTCATCTATGACGGCAAGCACTTCAACGTAAGCACGGATACTATGCGCGTCAATAATTCTAAATTGCATCCTCAGCGTCAACCATTCACCGCAGAGGACGCAGAGTTAAAAGAACAAAACTTACAAAGCAGTTCAAATCTTTTCGACGAGGTGGTGATGCAGCCAGTTCAGTAATTCTTCACGGTTCAGTTTTGATGAAACAACAGCTAGAATCGTTGCTTCTTGCTCTTCAGTAGAGTATCAGGATTTCAGAAACTGTAAGATAGCGCATCAAGCGAGGCGCTTGTAGAGATCCGCGTTCTTTTCCAGAACGTACTGAACCGCTTCTTCAAATTCCCGATCGGGGCGGTTCAACTGGTCTTCGACACTCAGACGCACGAGATCTTCAACAGAGATGTGAAGACGCGCCGCTCGTTCCTGCAACTGTTGGATTTTCTCTTCAGAAATCTCAATGGTGAGCTTGCTCATGCTTCGATAATTCCAAATAACGCCGTCAGCGTCAACTCATAAATTCACCGCAGAGGAAGCGGAGTACGCAGAGCGGGCTTCGCCCGCAACCCAAAACTTTGTAAACAAAGTTGTGGGGATGTCCCGTTATTTATTGCTTTGTACCGGCGACCAGTTGAGAAACACGCGCACTTCGGCGGGCCACGCAATTTCAGGTCGCCTTACGATGACCAGCCGGCCATCCGGCGCAACATCATACCCCGGCAACCCATCCAAATCCGCAGAGTGATAATCTTGTGTGACCAACAATGGTTTGGAAGGGCGCGGATCCGGACCTGCGCTCAAAGAGACGGAGTGCAGGGTATTCTCAAAACGTGTTAAGAAAAGCTCTCGACCGTTTCTTGAAAACACAGGTTCAAAATTTTCGCCGTTACCACTGGAGATTTGCCAGCGACGTCCGGGTCCAGGATAGGCTTCCAGATAAATCTCATACGATCCCGATTCATTGGAGGAATACGCAATCCACTTTCCATCCGGAGAAAGTGCCGGACTGAATTCATCGCGCGAAGTTTTCCGAAACGCTTCAAATTTACCGGGAGTCTTCAGAAAAAATCGACCAACATTTCCGGAAGTTTCCTGATCCACTTCCGTCAACACCATTTCCTGGCCATCCGGAGTCCAGGCCCCGGGTAACAGCACAGATGCTGATGTCACCAGAGTTTCCCGATTTCCTGCTCCGTCTGCTGAGTGCCAGAAGATTCCATTCGGACCTAAAGCATCCGAACTATAGGCGATCCTGTTTCCGTCGGGTGTCCAGACAGCATATGCGCTGCTGCCTTGCGTGGGCAAACGGGACCATGTCCCGCGCTCCAGATCCAGAATGGCAATTACAAAACGCCCCTCCTGATATACCGACACCGCAAGTTTGCGCCCGTCCGGAGAGATTCGAGGCATATAATAAGGAAGTTGCTGATCAGAAATGGATGTTTCTCCACCTTTGCGATCCAACCATGCAAGCCTTCTGTTCTCTGCGCCAAGTGCGGGACCCGGCACAAACGCAAATGTTCCGGCAGGGGATACGTCAAAAAGGGAGTTTGCTTCGCTTAATATATCGAGCACTCCATCCAACAACGTAAAAGCCGCACCAGTAATCTCCTGGCGCTTCCTATCAAAAGGAACTGCGAACAGCGTGCTGTCGCGTGAAAAGATGATGTGATCATTCGCGAATCGTGGATGAGCTCCCTGTTCTATTAAAACCTTTGTTTGTTTTGTTTCGAGAGAATAGAGAGCGATCTTCCGTGTTTCGAAACCTGGCCCGGCCTGAATCGTATAGAGAATGCTTTTACCGTCCGGTAAGAAGTGCGGCCAACTGTGAGCCCTTTCACCCTTTTCTACGTTCAGCGATGTAAAAGGCTGCGGCGTTCCGCCATCCGCGGAAACAGACGCAAGCCCCGATCCGTAAAGTGGTGTAAAAACGATCGTGCCACCAACATTCCAGGTCCCACCCCAATCGTTGAAAGCATCGCAAATCGTAATCGGGTTTCCACCTGTGACCGGTATTTTTTTCAGCTTATCAGATGCAAAGAAGGCGATCCATTTCCCGTCCGGCGAAAAGAATGGTGCTTCCGCGCCATCGGTTCCGGCAAGTGCAATCGTTTCAAAACGATTCGTATGGCGAAGATGAAGCTTCCTGCCCGCGGAGCCGCTCGTCACAAAAACAACAGTCTTACCATCCGGACTCACAGCAAGATTCGTGACGGAGTGTTCGGGAGGAGCCACCAGGATGACGCGATTGGAACCGGAAAGAGCATTCTCACCGGATCGTTTCGAAACCAGGAATGCTACCAAAATGGCGCCCACTAATACTGCTGCAGCAAAGAGTGCCCACGGCAGAAGCGAACGTCTGGATGAAACAGTTGGCGATGTTTGGGATCCGGAGTGCGAAATCGAATCGCTGATCCACTGGAGTGCGTGTTTGAGATCGGTTGCGTTCTGCAATCGTTCTTCTGGATCTTTGACCAGACAGCTTTTCACAAGATTTTCCAGAGCAAACGGAGTCAACGGCTGAACGCGCGATAGCGGCGTGGGTTCCTCTTTTAGAATTGCTGCGATGAGACTCGCTTCGCTGGTTGCGTTGAAAGCGCGTTTGCCGGTGGCCATCTCATACAACACTGCGCCGAACGCAAACAGGTCCGTGCGCGAATCCGCATCTTTTCCTTCGAGCTGCTCCGGCGCCATGTATTGAAACGTTCCAAGCACCACTCCTTTCTTCGTGACAGGATCGTGTCGCGTAGGAAGTGTGGAAACCGCATCAGACTTTTCGGCTTGCGGGCGCATTTTCGCAAGCCCGAAATCCAGGAGCTTTGCGCCGGATTTCGTCAGCATGATGTTGCCCGGTTTCAGATCGCGATGCACGATGCCTTCGCGATGCGCCTTTTCCAAAGCATCCGCGATTTCCATCGCGTATCGCAGCAGCTCAATGAGTGGTAATGGACCCTTTCGCAGACGTTCCGCCAGAGATTCCCCTTGAAGAAATTCCATCACAAGGAAATCGATGCCGCTTTCCTGACCGATGTCATAGAGGGTGCAGATGTGCGGGTGATTTAAGCTGGATATAGCGCGAGCCTCGCGCTGCATGCGCCCTCTGAGCTCCGAATCGGACGACAGATCGGACGATAGAACTTTGATCGCAACCGTCCGATCCAGCCTCGTATCCCGCGCGCGATACACCTCCCCCATTCCACCAGACCCAATCGGACTAACGATTTCGTACGGCCCAAGCTGCGTCCCCTGTTGCAGTGCCATAGTCAGACATTATAAGCCGTGTTGTGCGCATACTGTCTGGTGATGATACGCGGTTTAATTTTTCACCGCAGAGGACGCGGAGTACGCAGAATTAAATAATAAAACTTACAAACGATTCAAATCCTTTCAACGAGGTGCTGATTCAGCCAGATACCAAAAGAACCGCCAGATTGGAGAATGATTTTTTCGTAGAGTATCAGGATTTCAGAAACGGTAAGATAGCGCATCAAGCGAGGCGCTTGTAAAGATCCGCGTTCTTTTCCAGAACGTACTGAACAGCTTCTTCAAATTCGCGATCAGGGCGGCTCAACTGCTCTTCGACACTCAAACGCACGAGATCTTCAACAGAGATGTGAAGACGCGCCGCTCGTGCCAGTGGTTATGTGGCAAGGCTCATTCAACGCGAAGGCAGCGAAGCCGCAAAGAATAAAAACTCAACGCCTTTGCGTTAGAATCTATGCATGAGGAAGGACATTGCTGTTTACAACGAAGCGACCGGCTTTACGATTCATCCTGCCGGATACTGCGGCAAATCGCGCAAAGAAGTAGGGGATCATCTTTATAAGAGCGTTCAGGAAGCACTGATCATCCCGATCAAACTCGTACAGGATAATTGCCCGCATGTTCGGATCATCACGGGAGAGTTAACCCCGCAGGAAGAGGCCGAATGGGTCGATCGATTTATTTGGAAGCTGCGCATTCCGTGCGGAGAGCTTGTGCTGGAAGGAGGGTTTGATCCACGCGGTCCGGATGAGACATTTATGAGAACTACACCAGTGGAACCCGGCGATTATCAAGTGGAGGTCTACACGTTTTACTGGAGTATTAACGGTTTTGATACGTTGCCGGAAGAACTGGCTGAGCCGGCCGGTTCGTGGTTTCGTAGAACTCGTCCTGGCCAGGAATTTCCAAGCACCATGAGGTTTTATCTGGAAGAGTTTCCCGAGGATGATCCGGGTCATGAGGAAGAGCGGGACGAGTCTTATAATTCCGAAGATTATGAAGAGCCGGAAAAACCGGATTTTGTCGACTTCCTGGTTCGTCTGACGCCTTTAAAGACGGAACCACTGCTGGAATGTAATTCTGATGGCTGGTTTCCGATTGGCATCCATCCACGTAAGGTTGAAGTTTGTCCGGTAGGAATCAAGTTTCATCGCACAAAAACGTAAATATTGAAACGCAAAGTTACCAATGACGGCAGAGTCGTCACACAGAAATGATGAAAATGAAACCATGGAGACACGGAGCCTACGGAGATACACAGAGGAAAAAACTTAAAGAAGAATCTTTACTCGGTGATTCTCCGATTCCTCCGTGACTTCGTGGTCATTTTCAGGGCAGTTGATCATGACCTGACGGTCATCCTGAAACAATGAAAAATGTTATCCTCGCTTTAACGCTGGTTGAGCAGAGGCCGCTAGGCGTAGACGGGCCAGAGGCCCATCCTACAACGTAGGACAGGCGTCTTCGCCTGTCTGACGGGCCGGAGACCGTCCTACGATTGCTCCCGAAATTTCATTTTCAGCGCGGAGGCTAAGCCGCAAAGAAAATGTGATTTCAATAATAAATGTTCAGCGACAGATTTTTGCTAAAATGGCAAAATCTTGATCGAACGAATTCAACTACGAGCAATGCAAAGTTGAAATCAAGGTTTAACTCTGCGTTCTCCGCATGCCGTAATGCTTTTCAAAGCGATGATCGTACTCACCCACGAAGCGATCAAAATGGTGAAAGAGAACAGAATAGAAGGGAGTCTTCTCCGGATGTCTGGAT
>JAKEFK010000043.1 GCA_022616075.1 bacterium | reverse complement strand
CCACTCGCACGGCATCTTCTTTTTGCATAATGGAGGGTCCTACATAAACATGGAATCCACTGTGTTTCCAGGTACGCATCTTTGCGATCAGTTCGGCACCGCCAGCTCTGAGGTCGTGCATTTACAGGCGCGCCATCCAAATATCGGCGCAAGTCTTCGGCCAGGGATTTCGCAGACTCGTATCTTCTTGCCGGATCCTTTTCCAGACATTTCATCACGATGCTTTCCAGGTCCGCCGGTACATTCAGGCCTTTCTTGCGAAAGGTCTCGGGATCATCTTCCAGAATGGCCTTTAAAACGGCATGGCTACTTCCACCGGTAAACGGGACTTTTCCGGAAAGAAGCTCGTAAAGAGTGACTCCCAGACTGTAGACATCGGTTCGCCGGTCCAAACCAGAAGTGTTTCCCAACACCTGTTCGGGACTCATGTAGAGAGGCGTTCCGATCACTGCTTTTGTTTGTGTAAGTCCTTCGGAATGAATCTCGCGGGCCAATCCAAAATCGACAACATACAGATAGAACGATCCATCCCTGGTTTCCACCATAACGTTCGTAGGTTTGATATCCCGGTGGATGATGCCGGAACGATGCGCTTCGTGCAATGCTTCTGCAATCCGCCGAACTAAATCTACTTTCTGTTCAAGGGTGAGTTCCTGGGATACATCCTTCAGTGTTTTGCCCGGAATGTACTGCATTGCGATGTAGGCTCGGCCGTACTGCTCGCCGGCTTCAAAAATCTTGCAAATGTGCGGGTGATCAAGCTTGGCCTGGGACCGACTCTCGCGTAAAAGCCTTTCGCTGTATTTTGCTTCCGTATGATCCATGAGCTTGAGGGCAATCGTGCGTTGCAACGATGAGTCATAAGCCCTGTAGACGTGGGCCATTCCACCCGATCCGATCTGTTCCAGGTCGCGGTATTTTCCGAAAGACGTCAGCGGTTTTCCGAAATCGGGAGGCTTTGCGTGGGCAGGTTCCATGTCACGATTCCCTTCCTGATCAGCCAGGCCGATCAAACGATCCATGGAACTCTGAGCCTTTCTGCAACAGGGCATCTATTGTGATAGTTCCATCGGCGAATAGCTTGTCCAGGCGCAATTCTTCTTCCGTGGAGTCCGAAGGATCCGGAGTAGTTTCCGGCAACAGACCTGCATCACGCAGGCGGCGAATCGATAGCAATCCCTGCTTCCATGCTTCGATCACAGGCTCCGTTCCCAATCAAAATCCATTGATTTAACCTTTCAGGATTGCGATGAAATTATACAACGGGCATGCTCTGCATTTGCTGTCGGTTACTCTCCATTCTCTGTAGCCTATCTTAATCGGGAGATAATACGATCCAGGAATTTTCGATCAATGACACGCATCAGAGTGACTTGATTCCCGTCGGTCCGATAGAGAACCCGAAAATCACCGCTCCGCAGGCGATAGAGAGGAAAAGAAAAGCCCTTTAATTTCTTGATCCGGCTTGCTTGGGGAAACGGATTCTTTGCTAATGTCTCGATATCCTTGGCGATTTGCTTTTGCAATGGAAGAGACAAGTGCTCCAGGTCTGAGCGCGCCTGCTTGGTTAATTGGAGAGAAAAACGACTCACTTCTTATTCAGGTCAGCCAGGTAGGTGTCGAATGGCACTAAACGTCCTGCCTTGCGATCCGCTTCGGCTTTTTCAATCATTCTCTTTACCTTGGGACTGTGCTCAAGAATGAAGTCTTCCAGGTCTTCCTCTTTGAGCGCCACAAGAGATGCCGCGGGCTTGCCACGGTAGGTGATGATGATCGCCTGTCCTTTTCGAACCTGCCGAAGCAGCTCATTCGTCCTGTTCTTAAGATCCACTGTATTCGCAACCTTCATTATTTTCCTCTCTAATAACGCTATTATAATAGCTGGCTATTTTAAGATCAATCGAGGAAGGCGTCGGCATTCACTTTTGTATCCGGTTCTGCACGATTCAGAGCCAGCTTAACTCCCAGTCAATCTTGCCGCTGCGTAATCTTCCCGATTGGTGGCCTTGCTGGATTCCCGTAATGCAATCCAATACGCCGACTAGAATCGTAATCAATTCAAACAGGAGAGTCATATGTATGGAATTTAGAAAGCAATTAGCGCTTGGTTTGTTGGTCTCGCTTGCATTCATTTTTCCTCTCTCTACAACGCAAGCTTCTGATGAGGGAGCCGAAAAGATGGCTCGATCTGTGATGATTTACCGTGATGCTTATGGTGTGCCCCATATCTACGGACCTACAGATGCGAGCGTAGTGTTCGGCTACATTTACGCACAGGCCGAAGACAATTTCTGGAAAGTTGAAGATAACTATATTCGCGTGATTGGGCGGGCTTCTGAAGACTACGGCGATGATAGGCTGGATGGAGATTTGGTTGTGCGTGCGCTTGAAATACCTGGCCGTTCTCTGGAGGAATACCGGAATGCAAGCAAACGCACACGAGAGATATGTGATGCCTTCGCTGATGGGCTTAACTATTTCCTGGCAAGTCATCCCCAGATCAAACCGCGCCTGCTGACTCGGTTCGAACCATGGTATCTCCTGGCCTTTTATCGCGAAGAAAAGAGAGAGCAGTTTGATTTCACAACGGGATTGGATCTCACAGAAGTGCGCACGGCCATTATCGAGGAGACGTCCGCGAGGCCAATCAAACCGGTCGCGAATCAAAGTTATCCGCCGCCAATTTCACAACAGGGGCTTGCACATTTTACCAGAGGCTCAAATATGTGGCTCATCAGCCCTGCCCGAAGCGCATCAAATCAGGCGATGCTTTTCGTCAATCCTCACATTGAGCTCGGTGAGGTCTATGAAGGACACCTGCATAGCGATGAGGGATTGAACGTATCCGGCGCTAATTTCTTTGGGGGAGTTGTTCCGGCCGTCGGACGCAATGAATTTCTGGGCTGGAGTCTCACCACGAATCTTCCGGATGTAGCGGACGTGTACATCGAAAAATTTGACGACCCCAAAAATCCACTTCGATACGCTTACGGCAGCGGTTATCGCACGGCAACTGAATGGACCGAAAAAGTAAAGATCAAGAGCGATAAAGGCGTTGTAGAAAAGCGCTTTAAGTTTCGCAAAACGCATCATGGCCCGATTGTGGCCGTGCGCGAAGGGAAAACATTCTCCATCAGAATCGCCAAAATCGAGGAGGGTGGATTGCTGGATCAGTTTTTTGCGATGGCCAAAGCGCGCTCGTTGAAAGAATTCAAGGCTGCTGTGGGTCGTCTCAACCTCGTCAATCACAACGTTGGGTATGCCGACGGTGAGGGAAACATATACTACGTCTACAACGGGACGGTTCCGCGGCGCTCTACAAAGTTCGATTGGACAAATCCGGTGGATGGCAGCAATCCTGAAACCGAATGGAATGGCTATCATGAGCTGGAAGAGTTGCCTCAGCTTCTAAATCCTAAAAGTGGTTTTTTACAGAATTGTAATTCGTCTCCTTTCATGACAACGACTGCAGGAAACCTGGTCAACAAAGATTACCCTGCATACATGGTGCAGGAGGAAGAGGAGAATGGATCGGCTATGATTCACCAGGTTGCAGGCCACCTGCGTGCGGGGATCTCGCTGCGCATATTGTCGAGTAATGATAAATGGACATTTGAAGAATTGGCCAGGGCGGCTTTCGACACAAAGGTAATCGATGCCGAGACCAGAATACCGGAGCTTGTAAAGGAATGGTCAAAACTGAAGCAAACGGATCCGGAACGGGCCGCAAGAATCGCCGACGCAGTTGCAGATCTTGAAGCCTGGGATCGTGTTTCCACTATCAACTCAAAAGCCATGACTCTATTTAATTTCTGGCACGCGCGCATGTTTAAACTTACAGACGGACTCATCATGATGGGACCCGCGACTGAGATTGAGAAAGAGCCGTTGTTGCAGATTCGCGCGCTGGAAGAAGCGATGAAGGAACTGGAACAGGACTGGGGTACGTGGCAAGTGGCCTGGGGCGAAGTCAATCGTATGCAGCGGCTAAGACCGGGTGGCGACGAATCGTTTAGCGATGGCCGGCCGAGTTTGCCAGTGGCAGGAACACAAATAGGCACGATTTTTAGCTTCTACACACCTATTCCAGAGGATCGAGCTAAGGGGCAGAAACGACTCTATGGACTCGCTGGAAACTCGTATGTCAGCGTCGTTCAGTTCGGTCGTCAGATCGAGGCCAGGTCACTTCTTGATTTCGGAGTAAGCGGAGATCCTGCTTCACCACATTATTTCGATCAAGCTCCCCTCTACGCCAAAGGTGAATTCAAACCATCGTGGTTCACATTGGACGAAATCAAAGCCCATCTCGAGCGCGCATATCATCCTGCAGAAGAGCCGCCGAAGAATCAAAAGGCCGATCCTAAAGTCAAGCAATACACGATCGAACAATTCCTTAAGACAACAAAAATAATGGATAGTTCTTTTTCTCCCGATGAACAGTCGATTCTGTTTTCCAGTAACAAGACAGGAATTTTCAATACTTTCTCTATTCCTATTGCCGGCGGTAGCCCCCAGCAGTTGACTCATTCCCACACCGATAGCATTTTCGCCGTCTCCTATTTTCCGGACGATTCGCGCGTGCTCTACAAGCACGACCGTGACGGCAACGGTTTGGATCATCTGTACGTATTGGAAGTCGATGGAAAAGAGCGCGATCTGACACCAGGCGAAGAAGTTTTTGCCCAGTTTCTTGGTTGGAGCAATGATCGAAAGTCTTTTTACTACGCGACCAACGAGCGCGATCCACGTTTCTTCGATATATATAAATTGACTACAGAGAATTTCCAGCGGGAAATGTTGTTTCAAAACAATGTCGGTTATGACTTCGGAGCAATATCGAAAGATGGAAGGTATATCTCTCTGATTAGGTCCAACAACAGCACGGTAGATACCGATATCTTCCTCTACGATGCGGGAACGAAACAGATGAAACACATCACACCGCACAACGGGGAGATTTCTTTCTTCCCTCAATGTTTCGATGTCGACAATCGCTATCTCTATTACCTGACAGACGACGGAAGTGAATTCTCGTACCTCGCGCGTTACGATTTGGCCGCGGACAGCAGGGAGACGGTTGAGAAAGATAAATGGGATATTTTGTATATCTACTTCTCGCGCACTGGAAAATATCGTTTGGTCGGGACCAACGAAGATGGCAACATCCGAATAAAGATTTACGATGAGATAACCGGTAAACTGATTGCTCTGCCGGGTTTCACTGACGGCAATATTACAGACGTAAATATCTCCAACAGCGAGCGCCTGATGTCTTTTTACTTCAACGAAGATCGCAGTCCTAACAATCTTTACATCTACGATTTTGAAAAAAAGGCTGCGCGAAAGCTAACAGATAGCCTCAATTCGGAGATTGATCCCTCCAGCCTTGTTGAATCGCAGGTAGTGCGTTACAAGTCCTTTGATGGGCTTGAAATTCCATCCATTCTCTATAAACCTGTTCAAGCCGGCCCGGATCGAAAAGTACCTGCACTGGTTTATGTTCATGGGGGTCCCGGAGGGCAAACAAAAAAAGGGTATAACGGAGTCATTCAATTTTTCGTGAATCATGGCTATACGGTGCTGGGCATCAACAATCGTGGAAGCTCCGGTTATGGGAAGACATTCTTCATGGCGGATGACAGGAAGCATGGACGCGAGCCATTGTGGGATTGTATCGAAGCGAAGAAATATCTTACGTCGCTTGGCTATGTGGACTCATCGAAAATAGGGATCATCGGGCACAGCTATGGCGGATACATGGTGCTTGCGGCACTTACTTTTACGCCGAACGAGTTTGCAGTGGGTGTTGATATTTATGGAGTTTCAAACTGGATCAGGACACTTGAATCCATGCCGCCTGAATGGGAACCGGTTCGGGAGTCGCTATATAAAGAGATCGGCGATCCCAGGACAGACGGGGCCGTTCTGAAAGCGATTTCACCACTCTTTCATGCAGATAAGATCAAAAGACCTTTGATTGTGTTGCAGGGCGCGAATGATAAGAATGTTCTTCGGTCCGAGTCGGATGAGATTGTTGGCGCTATCAAAAAGAATCAAGGTGTAGTTGAATACGTGCTCTTTCCTGACGAAGGCCATGGTTTTAAGAAAAGAGAAAACGAAATCCGCGGATACAAGGCCATTCTGGATTTTCTCGAACTGCATTTGAAAGGGGAATCGCCGATTCCAAATTCCTAAACCATGGACACGCAGATCGCCCGAGCGGAAACTGTTTCTATAGAGTATTCAGGAAAGCGATCAGCGCGTTTCGATCTTCCAGGGAAAGATTGAGTCCAAATCGGTGACCGGGAACAGCGCGATGTTTGCGTAAGGTTGTTATTCGTGTATAGCGGGGCAATATGACAAGCGCCACACCCGGTTGTATCAAACACTTTCTGGCTGGCTTCAATACGGCGAAATCGAACGCGTTCGCATCCAGCAGCAAGAGCGCCAGCCTGCGTCTCAGCAGAGCAAGTGTTTTGTTGCGACTGCAGTTTACGGTTCGGAGCTTGCTCCGGAAGCTCTCAACGTCATTCTTGTCGCTTTTAAACAAGAGTAAAAAAATAGCAGATAAACCGGATTAAAGGATAGAGCGGATATCTTCTTTATATGAGCTTCATCCCGCCTATCTCCCTCATCCGGCCTATCCCCTAATTTCTTTTTTCGTTTTCAGCTGCGCCTTTGCCGCGCTGGTCTCCGCGTTCCTGTGTGGAACTTGGTAAAGTGGCAAATCTAGCAAGAGACGGGATGAATGTCAAAAAAGTTGCTCTGTAGCGGCCTTCGACAAGTTTGAATAGGCTTGAGATCAAACTTCAAACCACTCCGAAGTGCGAGCCACCCGCCAGCATCCAAAGGGAAGTTTTCTTGACACCACCCCGGTAGTGGGTGTATCTTACCGGTATATTTATCGGTGGAACATATCGTGGGAAAAACGCGAGAATCAAATGAACGGATCGAATTCTATTTCCCTGTTGGCGCCGGAATGAAAGTCATATCATCAGTCGATTTATAAAGCCGCGACTCAGCCCATGTAATAAAAAAGATGGTATGGTCTTTGCTCTCATCCATTTTCAGATATGCGATCTCGTCGTCCTCGGAGTCAAGTTTTATGGGAAGTTTTTCAAAGGTTCTTCCGCCATCATGCTCTTGAAGATGGATTCACTGTTGGAAGCGTACACATAATTAGGGTTTCGCGGATCGAAATCGGCTATTGGTCCAGAGCCGGAGCCGTAAAAACTTGTTGGTACATTCGCGCGAGTCCAGTTGATTCCACTATCCTTACTGAGCCAAACTCCATCGATTTTAGGCGCAATGTTGTCCTGAATGCCGGACCTTACATCATTCGGAGTGTTTTATCGATGGCGGCTGCGCTATTTTCGGATGCACCTTCGCTCGAACCCTACGGTGAAACAAT
>JAKEFK010000042.1 GCA_022616075.1 bacterium | reverse complement strand
TATGCGTAAGCTACTGTCAGATCTGAGAATTTAGTAGGGTCTGTCGATGCCTTTAACTCCTGGAGGATTCGACGCGCCTCTTTCTGATTGCCCATGCGCGCATATGCGGTTGCGATATCGCCCGACATGCCGACGGTATCTCCACCATGCAAATTTGCTTTTCTAAGATTGGTGATTGCCTCATCGTATCTCCCGATTTGAGAGTAAAGTTCTCCGAGAATCCAGTACGGCATAGTATTCCCGGGGTTAGGATCCAATTCAATTGCGCGGCGCACATGCGGGAGCGCTTCCTCATATTTATGGGCGCGATAAAGTGCTCTTGCATAACGTGATTGAGTCGTTGATGAAAGTGGATCCAATTCTTCAGCACGCTTCATTTCCCTGATGGCTTCCGCATGTCGTTCCAGTGAGGAAAGCAAGTCACCGTAAGCGCGATGCGCGTCGGCGCTATTACGATCGATGTCCAGAGCTCGCGTAAATTCCTGTTCCGCTCCTGACCAGTTCCAATCAAACATATAGACCCATCCGAGTGCCAATCGTGCTTGAAGCTGGCGAGGATCCAGTGCCAGCGCCTTCAATGCAGCCTGCCGCGCAACCGGTTTTGTTTCTTTAAAGTTTTTTATTCCCCAGATACCGCGCAAATTCCAGGCTTCGGCGAGACTGCCATATGCGGCAGAATAATCCGGAGCGAGTTGAATCGCGCGCTCAAAGTACGCTATCGCCTTTTGCAAATCTTCTTCATTCGTACGAAGATGGTAACGGCCTAGCAGGTAAGTTTCGTGCGCCTGGGGATGAATGTTCTGTGATGCTTCCAGGCGGCGTCTTTCTTCAGGAGTTACGTGGATACGGATTTCGTCTGCAATCTCGCGCGCTACATCGCTTTGCAACTGTAGCACGTCCCCACCATCGCGCTCGTAATCGCGTACCAGCAAAGGAGAATCGGTCGATACCTGTATCAACTTAACAGTAACCTTCACCCGGCCGCTCGATCGTTGCACCGATCCTTCGATTACACTGTCCACTTTCAATTCACCGGCAATTTCCGGTATCGACTTGTTGCTGATTTTCTTGTAACGCATCACAGAAGTCCGTGAAATCACGCGAAGTGACCCGATTTGCGCAATTTTGCCTATCAGTTCTTCTGTCATTCCATCGACAAAATATTCCTGCGACGGATCACCTGAGAGATTCTGCAGCGGCAAGACCGCCAGTGACTTGATTTGAGACTGCAGTTCGGAAGTGTTTTGTTTGGAACTCCCTATGTATAGGAGCGAGCCGGCGATTCCGATCAAGAGTATGCTAACGAGAATGGAACGTTGAATGGTTTTCGCTAATTTGCTTTTCGGCAACTTTGCAGCGGAACGCTGGAGCCGGTCTTCGAATTCCAAACGCTCCTTAAGATGCTGCAAATCATTGAGTAGTTCTTTAGCGCTTTGATACCGGTCTTCTTTGCGCTTACGCAGTGTTTTCAGGATAATCCAATCGAGTTCATCAGGAAGCGGAAACGGTGAGAGATTCTTTAGCGAAGGTGGTTCTTTCTCCAGAATTGCAACCAGCACGTCGGTCACTGTCTGGCCAGCAAATGGCGTACATCTGGAAAGCATTTCATACAACAGGCAACCGAGGCTCCAGATATCCGTACGCGTATCAACGGGAAGTCCGCGCGCCTGTTCTGGTGACATGTACGGCGCGGTTCCAACAACTACGCCTGTCTGAGTATGCGCTTCATGTGATTTTGTGGCGGCGCTTGTATCTCCGGTGTCCTGTGATTCCGATTCGATCAGTTTAGCGAGGCCGAAATCAAGCACTTTAACGTAACCGTCCCCCCGGATCATGATGTTCGCGGGCTTGATATCCCTGTGAACAATCCCTGCCTGGTGCGCTGCAGCCAACGCCGAAGCCACCTGAACCGCAACGTTCAAAGCATCATTCGTTTTCATGGCGCCTCTACGCTTGAGCAGTGCGCGCAACGTTTCGCCTTCGATAAATTCTGTGACGATGAACTGATGACTTCCATCTTCTCCGACTTCATGAATTGTGAGAATATTCGGATGGTTGAGAGCCGATGCGGCTTTCGCTTCTTGCTTGAAACGTCTCAAACGTTCTTCCTTTCGAGTGTATTCGGGTGGAAGAATTTTTAATGCGACGCGACGCTTTAGAATCGTATCTTCCGCTAAATAAACCTCGCCCATACCGCCGGCGCCTAGCCTATCAAGAATGCGATAATGCGAGATTGCCTGTCCGATCATTCAATTTCTTAGAGCAATGATAACTGAAGTGATCAGACAAAAGAAAATGAAGAAGGTTTACGGCAATGTGTGGTTAAATAGACGGCTTATGATATTGACCAGCGGTTCCAAACTTGGTCCGTACGAAATCATTGCGCCGGTCGGCGCAGGTGGAATGGGGGAAGTCTATCGCGCGAAAGATACGCGGTTGGACCGGATTGTTGCGATCAAAGTTTTGCCTTCTCATTTCTCCGAAAATCCGCAGATGAAGCAACGCTTTGAAAGGGAGGCCCGCACCATTTCAAGCCTGACTCACCCGAATATTTGCGCTCTCTATGATGTCGGTCATCATAATGGCACTGACTTTCTGGTTATGGAGTTTCTGGAAGGACAGTCGCTCTCCAATCGTTTGGAAAAAGGGCCACTTGCTGTTGAACAGGTGTTGAAATATGGTGTACAGATCGCGGAAGCGCTGGACAGAGCTCACCGTCAGGGGGTGATTCATCGCGACTTGAAACCAGCAAACATCATCCTGACTAAGTCAGGCGCGAAACTGCTCGATTTTGGACTCGCAAAGTATCAGTTGAAGGAAAAAGCCCCGGCCGCTTCTCATCTGGAAACGCGTGAGAAACCTCTGACTGAAGAAGGAACGATCCTGGGGACCGTTCAATATATGGCGCCCGAACAGTTGGAAGGAAAGGAAGCGGATCAACGCACCGATATCTTTGCGTTTGGCGAAGTGCTCTACGAGATGATTACCGGAAAACGCGCGTTCACAGGATCAAGCAAGGCAGCGCTGATCTCTTCGATCCTTTCCAAAGACCCGCCGTCTGTTTCCAGCGTCCAGTCATTGGTCCCCGCGGCTTTAGATCACGTCATAAGAAAGTGTCTTGCAAAAGATCCGGAGGAACGTTGGCAAAATGCTCAAGATATCGCGAGTGAATTGAAATGGATTTCAGAAACATCGCAAAGCACACAGACAGCAGTCGCCGGCAAAGTGGTTCGCCCCAGAAATTGGGAACGAATCGGGTGGATCGCTGCGACTCTCATTTTGCTTGCCGTCGCTGTTCTGTTTTATACAACGCGCGCACCGAAGGACAAGTCCCTGGTCAGACTTTCCATTGTTCCGGAAGGGGAAACGCGGATCAGTGGCCAGCTCTCGATTTCGCCGAATGGAAAAAGTGTGGCATTCGTCGCAAAAACTCTCACGGGGGAAACTGCGTTGTGGGTCAGATCGACCGATTGGGCAAACGCGAAAAAATTGCCTGGCACAAGTAATGCGATCTATCCCTTCTGGGCTCCGGACAATCGCTATATCGGTTTTTTCGCTGATGGAAAATTGAAGAAAATTGATATGCAGGAAGGTCCCCCTCAGACAATTTGTGAGGCGCCGGTCGGAAGAGGTGGAAGTTGGAACAAGGATGGAGTGATTATTTTTTCACCAAACTTCACAGCTACAACACTCCTTCGTGTCCGGGCCACCGGCAGCGGAAATCCTGTTTCGGTCTTCCCCGAAGTTCCCGACCGTACAACGATTCACCCACAATTTTTGCCGGATGGAAATCATTTCCTGGTTCAAGTTGGTGGCTCTTTGGAAAGTCGAGGAATTTATATCGGCAGTCTGGATTCAAAAAACATCAATCAGGTATTAAACAATACCGGGCGCGCTGAGATCATAGAACCGGGTTGGATGCTGTTTGTCCGCGAGAACAATTTGATGGTGAGTCCCTTCGACTTGGAAAAACTGGAAATGACCGGAGAAGCTTTTCCGATTGTTGAAAATATCAGCTTTGATGGCGCCTACCATGCTTTTTCCGTTTCCAGGAATGGTGTGCTTTCCTATTCGAATGTGGACCTGATCAACACACAGCTTGTTTGGATGGACCGTACAGGGAAACAGACAGCTGATCTGGGAGGTCCAGGGCAAATCATTGAGCCAACCCTATCGAATGATGAAAAGAAACTGGCCGTGGGTCAGGTCGATTCTACATCGGGTCGCGTCAACCTCTGGACCGTCGATATTTTGCGTAAAACCTTCAGCCGTATAAGCAATGATAGGGATTCGAATCATTATGCGTCACTCTGGTCCGGCGATGGGAGCAAGGTTGTCTATTCCGCCCGCAGCGAAAAATCTTTTGATATATACGAGCAAACGGCCAGCGGGACGGCGCCCAAACGAATTCTCCTGTCGATGGAATCTGCGCAATTTGCTGACGATTGGAGCAAGGATGGAAAGTACATCCTGTTTGAAAGTGAAGATGAAAAAACAAAATATGATCTCTGGTTTCTGCCGCTGTCTGGAGATCGTAAGCCTCAACCCTATGTTCGGTCGGAGTTTAATGAAGCTCACGGACGATTCTCGCCCGATGGGAAATGGGTTGCTTATGGATCCGATGAAATCGGACGCTCCGAAATTTATGTACGCCGTTTTCCGGATGCAGGAAGCGGCAAGTGGCAAATCTCTACAGGCGGCGGCGATCAGCCTTACTGGCGCGGTGACGGAAAGGAGCTTTACTACTTGGCCCCGGATGGAAAAATTATGGCGGTAGAAGTGAATGCCGGCGATACGTTTGACGCAAGTGTACCAACTGCGTTATTCCCAACTTTTGTCATTCCACAAGGTCTTGTCGGCAGCGACCGTAATCAATACGTCGTCACTTCCGATGGCCAACGGTTCCTGATCAACTCTTCACCGGCACAAGCGATCTTCGCACCCATCATGATCGTGTTTAACTGGATGGAGATGCTGAAGAAGTAAGGCCATTTCAAATCCTAACAAAGCCTGCCGATCCCTGATTCCTTGTTGGAATAGCAGATCTTCCATAACTTCAAAAGAATGAAGACATCGCTGGCCCTTGCTTTCTTTTTTGCGTTGAGCGTTTGCGCAACCGACTGGCCGCAATTTCTTGGACCGAACCGCGACGGCACGATTTCCGATGAAACTTTTGTACGGGCCTGGCTAAAAAACGGAATCAAGGAGCAGTGGCGCATTCCCATTGGAGCAGGCTATTCCGGACTCGCCGTACAAAACAATCGAATTTTTACAATGGAACGAAAAGACAAGGATGAATGGATTGTCGCTTTGCAGACTTCTGATGGAAAACGCTTATGGAGTGTCCGCACCGGCTCATCACCGGATGATGTGTACGGCGGTCTTGGTCCACGTGTGACTCCTTCCGTTGATGTAGCGCGGACGTCCCGTCTGCGCAGGCTCTACGCAGGCGAGACGCCCGCGCTACAGAATGGAGAACTCGTTTTTACAATGAGCGCGCAGGGTGATCTGCTCGCGTTTGATTCTGCAACCGGGAAACAAGTATGGAAAAGGGGATTGGCTGCCGAACTGGGATGGCGCCCACCGGCGGAAGGAACATCCTGTTCGCCGTTGATTCAAGAAGGACGCATCTATCTGATCATCGGAGGCAGCAAGGGAAATGCATTTGCGGCATTCGACCGGAACACAGGAAAAACTCTCTGGACATCACAAGAGGATCGAACCTCCTATTCCTCTGCGGTACGTTGGGACTTCAGTGGAATCAAACAAGTTCTGTTTCTTTCCGGTTCGAATCTCTTTTCAGTTAACGCCGAAACCGGGAAACTGTTTTGGAAGTATCCGTGGCCGACCTACGATTGGGTGAATGTTGCAACTCCCATTGTGATTCCGCCGGATCGTGTTTTTATTTCTGCGGGATATGACCAGGGCGCTGCGATGCTTCGCTTGAAAAAGAAAACTGACGGTATGCTGGAAATCTCTGAAGTCTGGCGAAACCGCGAAATGAAAAACCATTTTAATAATTCCGTTTATCACAATTCTGCCATCTACGGATTTGATAATGCGATTTTGAAAGCGATCGATGCGCAATCTGGGAAAACACTCTGGCGTGAGAAAAGGTTTGGGACTGGATCGATTGTGCGCGCGGGAAACTATTTGATCATTCTTTCCGATTCCGGTGAACTTGCGTGCGCAAAAGCCGATCCGGAGGCATTGAATGTGGAGGCAAAGTTGCCCGTACTCAAAGGCAAATGCTGGACTCCGGTTACTCTTGCGGATGGCAAAATCTTTCTCCGCAATCATAACGAAATCGTCTGTCTCACTGCGATCTAAATTCTTTATGCGAAACAAAACAACGATGCACATAGTTCTCCTGATTCTGTTTTGCGCGCTCCATGCCGCATCGAACGACACATGGATTTGGCTGGAGGAAGTGGATGGAACCAAGGCGCTTGCATGGGTGAACGAACAGAATCAGAGGACCGCAGCGGAATTAAAAACCAAACCTGAGTTTGAACCCTTATATAAGCAAGCTCTCGAAACGTTGAATTCGTCATCGCGCATTCCATCTGTCGCTCAACGCGGGAAGTGGCTTTACAACTTCTGGAAAGATGCGGAGCATCCCCGCGGTGTTTATCGCCGCACGACGATCGAAGAATTCCGGAAAGCTGAACCCAGATGGGAAACGGTCCTGGATATGGATCTGCTTTCGGAGAAGGAAGAGAAACAGTGGGTGTTCCACGGCATGGATTGCCTCGAGCCCGATTATGATCGCTGCCTCGTCTCTTTGGCTCCGGGTGGATCAGATGCATCCGAAATTCGTGAATTCGATATGGCAAAGCTTAACTTTGTAACAGAAGGATTCTTCCTTCCAGTGTCAAAATCCTCTGCATCCTGGATGGATGGGAACACACTCTTTGTCGGTCCCGATACGGGTGGCGACTCTGTTACAGAATCGGGATATCCGCGATCAGCAAAAATCTGGTTGCGCGGAACGTCGCTTACGAGCGCGCAAACGATCTACGAAGGAAAAGTGGCATCGGTCAGTTCGAGAGCTTACAGGATTCGCACGGATGCAGGAAATATCGATCTTGTCACCGAAAGACCATCTTTCTGGACTGAAATCCATTTTCAATTGGTCGATGGTAAGCTGCAGAAGCTCACTTTGCCGGAAACAGCCGTGGTGGAAGGAGGCTTTCACGGCAAACTCGTCATCTCGTTGAAAGAAGATTGGACCAGCGGGAATAAGAAATTCATCGAAGGTTCTGTCATTGTCGCCGATCCCGAAGCACTCCGCGGAGGCAATGGCGTCATTGAACTGCTGGCAGCCCCCACAGCCACCGAGATGATTGAGAAGGTCGTACCAGCAAAGTCTGCGATTCTAATCGAAACAATTCACAATGTTCGGGGCCGGCTTTATCAGTACACTTACACAGAAGGGGCGCCGGCTAGAAATGGGATTCCGTTTCCTGAAAACGGCGCAATCGATATTTCCAGTGTTGATGACATAACAGGAGATTTCTTTGTTCAATTTCAATCTTTCATAACTCCTCCGACACTTTATTATGTAGAGGCAAGGGATTTGAAACCGCAGAAGATGAAGGCGCAGGACGCGACATTTGACGGATCGAAGTTCGATGTCAATCAATACTGGGCGACTTCTCATGACGGAACGAAAGTGCCTTATTTCATCGTGATGAAGAAGGGCACGCGATTGAACGGGAAGAATCCAACGCATATTTTTTCGTATGGCGGTTTTCGCAATTCGCTCACACCTTCTTACTCGGGATCATACGAACAGCTCTCGGGTGCATATGGAAAGCTCTGGCTCGTGCGGGGAGGCGTTTTCGTGCTTGCGAACATCCGCGGTGGAGGGGAATTTGGGCCGGCCTGGCATAAGTCCGCGTTGCGCGAAAACCGCGTGAAATCGTTTGAGGATTTCGAGGCGATCGTACGAGATTTATTCGCACGCAAAATCACTTCTCCGAAACATTTGGGAATCGAAGGGCGTTCGAATGGAGGTCTGCTTGTGATGGCGCTGCTCACACGACATCCGGAACTGTACGGCGCCGTCATCTGCGGTTCACCTCTCGTGGATATGCTTCGCTATCATAAGATGCTGGCAGGAGCGAGCTGGGTGGCTGAATTTGGAAATCCGGAAGTTCCAGGAGACCTGAAGTTTCTTGAAACTTATTCCCCTTATCAACTGTTAAAGAAGGGACAGAAGTATCCACCGGTGTTTTTCTATGCATCGACTCGTGATGATCGCGTGCATCCGGGCCATGCGCGCAAAACCGTTGCAAGAATGCTGGAGCTGGGATACAGCGATACCCTCTTTTACGAGAACACGGAAGGAGGCCATGGCGCTTCCAGCACAAACGAGCAACTTGCTTACCGCTTAGCGCTTGCGTACGCGCACCTGTGGCAGCGGCTTAAGTAAACAAAGTAGCGCGGGCCTCCGGCCTGCGAAGCGCCGCCGGGACGGCCGCGCTACTTTGCTATGATAGATCTTCATGATCGGCGCAACCGTCAAGCATTACAAAATCCTCTACCGAATTGGCAAAGGAGGTATGGGCGAAGTGTTTGCCGCTGAAGACAGCATTCTCAAGCGGAAAGTTGCGCTGAAAATACTTCCTGGCGAAGTTGCGAAAGATCCGTCGCGCGCGGAACGGTTTCAGAGGGAAGCAGAATCGATTGCCGCTTTGAATCATCCCAATATCGTCACCATCCATTCTTTGGAAGAAGATGCGGGGATCCACTTTCTCACAATGGAACTTGTCGAAGGGAAAACTCTAGGTGAATTGATTTCTGCAAACGGAATGGACGTCCCAACATTTTTGCGATTCTCCATTCGGATTGCCGAAGCGTTAACAGCAGCACACGAAAAAAAAGTTGTCCACCGCGATTTGAAACCGGCTAACATCATGGTGACGGACGATGACCGCATAAAAATTCTGGATTTTGGTCTGGCAAAGCTTTTTCACGGCGACTCCGATCCGGAGGCTTCACATTTAGAGACTCAAGCGCACACAGAGGCAGGAATCCTGATGGGGACAATTCCTTACATGTCACCCGAACAAGTTCAAGGCAAGAAGCTTGATCACCGTACTGATATCTTTTCACTTGGAATCATCTTCTATGAGATGATCACGGGACAAAGACCATTTCAGGGCAACACATCCGCCGATATCATTTCCTCCATATTAAGAGACGCTCCTGACCCGATAAGCAATATTAAGAAGGAACTGCCCGAGGGAATCGAACGGATCGTGCGCCGTTGCCTGATGAAAAATCCCAACGAACGCTATCAGACCGCTCGTGATGTTCACAATGACCTTCGCGATCTGGCGGAAACCGGACCATTGTCCCGCTCGACCGCCGTGAGAAAAACGCCACAGCATAATATTCCTGCATTACTCACAAAATTTGTCGGCCGTGAACACGAGCTCGAAGAGTTGATCGCGCTTCTTTCGACAAACAGGCTGGTAACGATCACGGGAGTCGGAGGCGCAGGTAAAACTCGACTCTCCATGGAAGCTGCCCTTCGAAGTCTCAAAAATTTTTCAGACGGAGTCTGGCAGGTGAATCTTGCGACTTTTCAATCACCTGATCTCATCTTGAGTGTGATTGCCGGCGCTCTGGAAGTGACGGAAGAATCAGAGCGGCCTTTGTTAGGGTCCGTAATCACCAGTTTGCAGAATAAGAATCTGTTACTCGTAATTGATAGTTGCGAGCATGTTTTGGATGAGGCGGCCAGAGTGATCGAAACCGTTCTTCGTTCTGTACCTGGAGTGCGGGTGCTCGCAACCAGTCGTGAATCACTGAATGTGGATGGTGAACATGTCTGGAGAGTTCCTTCTCTTTCCACGCCGGGTCAGGAGGATGTTCTGAGCGTGGAGAATGCAGGGAAGTTCGATTCGGTTCAGCTATTTGTTGAGCGGGCGGTCGCGAGCGATCCGCGATTTCGACTGAACGAAGCGAATCTGGATTCTGTGGTGAAGATTTGCCGGCGATTGGATGGAATTCCGCTTGCGATCGAACTTGCCGCTGTAAGGATCAAAGCGATGTCGGCCAGCGAGATTTACAAACGTCTTGATGACTGCTTCAAGTTACTTTCCTCCGGGTCACGCGCCTCTCTTCAAAGGCATCAAACACTCCGCGCTGCCGTGGATTGGAGCTACGATCTTCTTGCGCCCGCTGAACGAATTCTGTTTTGCAGACTCGCTTGTTTTTCCGGTGGTTTTGATCTGGAAGCAGCGGAATCTGTTTGTATTGGCGGCGAAATTGAAGCAAGCGACGTTCTCGATCTTCTGGCGAAGCTTGTTGATAAATCACTCGTTGTTCTGGAAAGGAATGAAGCAGACAATGTGCGTTATCGTTTGCTCGAACCGCTTCGACAGTACGCTCTGGAAAAACTTGGTGATGGCGTGGAGGCAACAACTCTGGGCCGCAATCACTACGAATATTTTGTATATCTTGCCGATAAGGCGTATCAGGAGCGCATCGAGTCGTCCACTTACTGGTTGGAACGTCTGGAACGGGATCATGACAATCTACGAGCGGCGCTCCGGTGGGCGGCACAGAGTATAGATGATGGCGGGTTGCGTCTTGCGGGCGCGCTTGCGTGGTTCTGGCAACTCCATTCGCATTTCACTGAGGGTCGCCAGACTCTGCGTCGCGTATTGAAGCAAAATCAGAAACGGACATTTGAAGTAGCGCGCGCTCTGTGGGGAGCAAGTATTCTTGCCATTCATCAGGGTGAACATGAAGAAGGACGCAAGTTTGCGGAGGAAACCGTTTCCATCTGGCGGGAACTGGGAGACAAGAAAGAACTGGCTCTGGCCTTGGAGTCGATTGGCTGGTCTGTATGGTTTGGCGGGGATTCCAAGGCATCCTACGATGCTTTTGAAGAGGCTCTTGAAATTCACCGGCAAATGGGTGACGAACGTTTGATCAATCGCGCGATCCTGAATATCTGCCAGATACTGGTGAGCGAATGGAGAGTGGAAGAGGCTGAGCCTCTGGCTAAAAAAGCTCTGGAGACTGGGATCAAACTTGGTGAGCCGCGCGATATTCATAATGCGCATCACTATCTCGCTGATTGCGCGCTCATCCGGGGTGATGTGGATAATGCTGAAAAAAAATACGCGGCAAGTTTGCAGGCAGCAATCGTGTACGGGGACCGCTTTGAAATGCTTTTCGAAGTAGAAGGTGTGGCAATGGCGCTTGCAGGACAGGGACGCACGACAAAAGCATTGCGTCTCGCGGGCGCTGCCGATGCCGAGCGAGATGTTCTCAAAGCACACATATCCATTCCTTTTTGGGAAACACTGAAAGAGCGATATCTTAAAGCAGCGGAAACAAAAGCCGGCCCTGAGGTTGCGCAAAAAGAAAAGAAATCCGGCGGAAAGATGGGCTTGGAAAGGGCTATGCAATACGCTCTTGATCTAAGCCGCGATTGACATCTATACATACTCTTCAATACACTTGGATGTATGAAGACGACCGTAGAGATTCCCGATTCCCTCCTTCAAGAAGCGAGACGATTGGCTGAAAAAGAAGGCAGCAGCGTGAAGGTCCTGGTGGAAGAAGGTCTTCGGCGGATCATCCTGGAAAGAAAAAAAGGAAAATCTTTCCGTCTCCGGAAAGCCTCCTTTCGCGGAAAGGGGATACAGGGTGAAGTCACCGAGGGATCCTGGGAAAGAATTCGCGATCTCGTTTATGAAGGCCGCGGCGCATGATTGCGATCGATACGAACTTATTGGTTTATGCTCATCGCGAAGACTCGCAATGGCACGCTGCAGCGAGTTCCGTGATCAAGGCACTCGCCGAGGGGCCTTCGATCTGGACCATTCCCTGGCCCTGCATTCATGAATTTCTAGCAATTGTGACTCACTCGAAAATCTATTCTCCACCAACCCCACTATCCCGTGCGCTGGCGCAGGTCGATGCGTGGATGGAATCTCCCTCACTGGTGCTATTGAGCGAATCAGAAGGATACTGGAAAGAATTTCGCTCGGCCATGCTGGCCGGAAGGATTTCGGGCCCACAGGTGCATGACGCCAGGGTTGCCGCATTATGCCGTTTTCATGGCATTGATGAACTGTGGACAGCAGACCGGGATTTCGGCCGGTTTACGGGGATTCTTGTGAAGAATCCACTCATCAGCTGAACGTCGAACAATCTTCCTCATAATGTGTCTAAACCTAATGTATGGAATTTGGACTTGTACATGCTTGCCCCATATACGAAACACCGGGGCCAGGATTTGATCTGCTTGTTATTGTGACGTTCCTCATTTGTCTGATCCGGTCTGCTCGCGAAGAACCATTGATTACGTTTGGAACCATTGTCTCTGGTTTCCACCAAACACGTCCTCGCGTTCAACAACCTGCTATTAGAAGGATCCGCAATCTGTTCTCACCGGTCCATCTGCATGCATTGCGAAGCCAGATTCGTTGTGCTTATTGCCACGACCTGATCATCGAAAACGAATCACAGCGTTGTCCTGAATGCCGGACCTTACATCATTCGGAGTGTTTTATCGATGGCGGCTGCGCTATTTTCGGATGCACCTTCGCTCGAACCCTACGGTGAAACAAT
>JAKEFK010000041.1 GCA_022616075.1 bacterium | reverse complement strand
AACAATTATCTGGAATATAAAGAAACGTACAGGGTACTCTATGCAAAGTAGCGCGGGCCTCTGGCCTGCGGATTCGCAGGCGGGACGCCTGCGCTACCTTGTTTACGTGGTCCTTGACTGACGCCCTTTCAACTGCCCGAACATTTTCCGGCTCGCTTCAGCGACCTCGAGAACAGCCTGGTCGAATGCATCCTGATTTGCTTGCGAGGGAACCCGGAAACCACTTATCTTTCTAACGAATTGTAAAGCGGCATCGTGCAATTCAGCGTCGGTAGGCTCTACTTCGTTTTTGCGTAATTTTTTGATGTTCCTACACATGGTTTCTATCTTAACTGTTCTGCGGGCGGGACGCTCGCGGTACATGGTATTATCTTTCAACATATGATTCGAGCAGTTAAGGGCACACGGGATATTTTCACGCCTGAAGTCCAGAAATGGCAATTTGTCGAGCGCAAGGCCCGGGAAATTTGCGCACTTTACGGCTATGAGGAGATTCGCACGCCTGTGCTTGAATCGACGGAATTGTTCACGAGAGGAATCGGAGAAATCACCGATATCGTGACCAAACAGATGTTCACTTTTTCCGTAAGCCATGATTCGGTTACGTTGAGGCCAGAGGGGACTGCTCCCGTGGCGCGGGCTTATGTAGAGCACGGACTTGACAATGAACCCTCCATCACAAAGTGGTATTACGTTGGTCCTATGTTTCGCCATGAGCGCCCGCAAAAAGGGAGATACTGGCAGTTTGGACAGTTTGGAATCGAAGCGCTTGGAACTGATAGCCCGGCCGTCGATGCTGAAGTGATTGAATTGTTGATCCGCTACATAGAATCAGCAGGAGCAACACAGCACGAACTTCATTTGAATTCAGTCGGATGTTCTGTGTGCCGTCCCATCTATACTGCAAAACTTCAGGAGCTTCTGAGAGAACGGAAAGAGGAAATGTGCGCGGATTGCCAGGTCAGGATTGAGAAGAATCCATTGCGCGTGCTCGATTGCAAGGTTGAAAAGGACCAACCGATCGTTGATGCGTTGCCGGCAATCGATGAATATCTTTGCGAGGAATGCCGCGCGCACTTCCAGACTGTGCAAAAATTTTTGGGATCTTCCGGCATCCAATTTATCCGGAATAAAAGACTGGTTCGTGGTCTGGACTATTACACGAAGACAACCTTTGAAGTTTTGTTGCCCGGCCTCGGCGCTCAAAATTCCGTCGCGGGTGGCGGACGTTATGATGGTCTTGTTGAGGAACTGGGAGGCAAGCCGGTAAACGCAATCGGTTTTGCCCTCGGATTAGACCGTCTGGTTCTCGCGGTTCCCGAGAGTTCCGCTGAACCATCCGGAGTCAGCGTTTTTATCGTATCCATGAGCGACCTTTCCTTCAACTTCGCCTACAATGAGGTTCAAGCCCGCCTGCGAAAAGAAGGAATCGCCTGTGAAGTGGACTATCAGAGAAGAAGCGTGAAAGCCGCAATGCGACAGGCGGACAAAAGAAAAGTAGAATGGGTGATTTTGGTGGGCGATGATGAAATACAGGAGGGAAAGGTCACTTTAAAGAACATGAAGAATGGCGAACAACAGCGTTATTCTCTAAATGAAGTTATACAGAAACTCGTATGAAAAGAGACATTTACTGCGGCGAAGTCCGCAAAGAACATGTGGGAAAGGATCTAACTCTGACCGGCTGGGTTTCCCGGCGACGGGATTTGGGTTCCCTTATATTCGTTGAGCTAAGAGACCGTTCCGGTTCTGTGCAGATTATTTTCAATCCGCAGACCAATGAAGAAGCTCATCGCATCGCCAAGGCCTTGCGTCCGGAATTTGTTGCTTGCGTCAAAGGCAGGGTGGTTGAGCGCGAAGAAGCAACGGTCAATAGAAATCATCCAACAGGGGAAATCGAGATTGTCGCATCCTCGCTTCAAATTCTGAACGAATCGAAGACTCCACCTTTTCCGGTGGAGGATGAAGTTCAGGTTTCGGACGATGTTCGTTTGAAATACCGGTATCTGGATTTACGGCGGCCCAAAATGCAGCGGAATCTTTTCCTGCGACACAAAGCAATCCTTGCGGCCCGCAAATTTCTGGACAGTCAAGGCTTCGTGGAGATAGAGACATCCATGCTAACGAGATCTACGCCGGAAGGAGCCCGGGATTATCTCGTTCCGAGCCGCGTAAATCCCGGAAAGTTCTATGCGCTTCCGCAATCGCCTCAGCTTTTCAAACAGTTGTTGATGGTTTCAGGTTTCGATCGATATATGCAAATCGTGAAGTGTTTCCGCGATGAAGACTTACGCGCGGAGCGTCAACCGGAGTTCACGCAAATCGATCTGGAAATGTCCTTTGTGGAACGCTCCGATGTGATTGCTGTTATGGAGCCCCTGGTTCGGGAAATCTTTTCCAGCGCAGGAATCTCAGTGCCCATTCCTTTTCCACAGTTGACTTACGATGATGCGATGGACCGTTACGGTTCGGATAAACCGGATCTGCGTTACAGCTGCGAAATCCACGATGTGACGGAATGGGCCCAGACAACCGAATTTAGAATTTTCCAGCAGGCCGAGAAGGTGAAAGGGCTGGTTGCAACAGGATGCGGCCGCTATTCACGAAAAGAAATCGATCAGCTGGAGGCAAAAGCAAAAGAATTCGGCGCCGCCGGACTCATCTGGGCGAAGAAAACCGGAGATGCCATTCAGTCCTCCATTTTGAAAGCGGTTGGCGAAGAAAAAATGAATGAGTTGTGGAGCCAGATGCAGGCGGGCGATCAGGATCTAGTGTTGCTGGTTGCGGGTCCACGTATGTCCGCTAATACCGTATTGGGGCAGCTCCGCACGCATCTTGCCCGTCAGGAAAAGTGGTACACGAAGGATGATTTCCGTTTTGCATGGATCATCGATTTTCCTCTTTTCGAATTCGATAAAGAGGAGAACCGGTATGTTGCCTGCCATCATCCATTCACCTCTCCCATGCCCGATTCGATCCCTTTACTGGACACCGAACCTGGTAAAGCAAAAGCGCAGGCATATGATGTAGTTTGTAATGGATATGAAATCGGGGGAGGAAGCATCCGGATACACAGCGCGGATGTTCAATCAAAAGTGTTTGATACTTTAAAGATTTCCCGCGAAGAAGCGAAGGAAAAATTCGGATTCCTCCTCGACGCTTTGCAATATGGCGCTCCACCGCATGGTGGAATTGCGTTTGGAATGGATCGCATCGCCATGCTGCTTGCCGGAGAGGAATCGATTCGCGAAGTGATAGCATTTCCGAAAACCAGCAGCGCGCAGTGTTTAATGACCGACTCTCCTTCTACAGTATCCAAACGACAGTTGGAGGATTTACACATCAGGCTGATCGATGATTAACCGCATCAACAAGGAGAACATTGCGCCGGTTTCTCTGGAACAGGCCCGCAAACTTGCGCGCGCAATTGAGCAGGTCATACGGGGCAAATCCGAAGCAATTCAAATGACGCTCGTGACTCTGTTGTCCGGAGGCCATCTACTGATTGAAGATGTTCCCGGAATCGGTAAGACGACTCTTGGTCATGCGCTCGCGAAGTGCGTTTCGTGCAGCTTTCATCGCATTCAGTTCACTTCCGATTTGATGCCGGCTGATATTACGGGCGTTTCCATCTGGAGCGCCAAAGACCAGGAATTTGTTTTTAAACCGGGTCCCGTTTTTTCTAATATTGTCCTCGCGGACGAAATCAACCGCGCGACTCCAAAAACGCAGAGCGCTTTACTGGAGGCAATGAGTGAGTTCCAGGTTTCCGTAGACAGCAGGACCTACGAACTGGTGATGCCGTTCATGGTTATTGCGACTCAAAACCCTCTGGAGCACTACGGCACTTATCCGCTTCCGGAGTCTCAAATGGACCGCTTCTTTATGCGGATCCGGCTGGGTTATCCCGACGAGCAACATGAAAAGGAGATCATTCGCAATCAGGAATTTGAGCATCCAATTAAATTCGCGCAGCCGGTCATTGAGCGTACGGAACTGGTGCTACTTCAGGAGCAGGTGAAAAACGTCACGATTGATGAAGATGTCCTGTCTTATCTCTTGAGGATCGTTAGCGCAACCCGGAACTCCCCTTTGATCACGTTAGGCTGCTCTCCACGCGGTTCTCTTTATTTCTTTCGAGCAGCGCAGGCATATGCCTTTTTTCAGGAAAGAGATTACGTAATTCCAGACGATGTGAAAAAACTGGCAGTGCCTTTGCTTGCTCATCGAATTCAATTAAAATCTTCCGTTGTATTTCAGGAAAATCGCGCGGAAGAAGCGGAGCGCGTGATCCAGCAAATTGTAGATACAATTCCGGTGCCCATTTAGAAATAGATTTTTTTATCTTGGCGTTCTTGGCGCCTTGGCGGTTAAAAAGGAGCAACATGAATCAGATTAGCGAGCAAGAGTTACGCGATGCAATTATTGCGACAAAGAAAGATGTGAAACTCGTTGGAGCGGCTAAGAATGACAGGATCAATTCCGTCGAATCGTTGTACAAGGAATTCTCAAAGCTTCCTGTAGACCGGCAAAGAGAGATCATCGCCTCCGTTGCCATGGATTATTTTGTGGGCGCACAGTATAAGATCGCCTTTCAGCTAAACAGTCTACCGGCTGCGGCGCTTGCTGACGGCACAGCCGCCGCTGGAAAGGCGCTTTTCTTTACCCGCGAAGAAGAATGTTTGAAGGAAACGATCCGGGCTTTGCGGTTGTATCTTCAAAGCCCTTTCTACAAGATCGTCGCGTCTTCTCTTGGAGAGGCGGCCGAAATTGTGCGCTCCGATCTGGCTGCTGTAGCACGCATTTTAACTGAACCGGATGTTTACGGTCTCATTCAGTCGTTCGATCCGTCAACACCGGTTTCCGAACGGCTCATTCAATGCATCGCAAGGGTTGCCATGTATACGCGTGATCTGGATTCATCTCTGCTGGTAGCGAAATTTCTACATGCGCGGCGTCATTCCTCAGCAGCGGAAACAATTGCAGGGTTGATTGAAAATGCCATTTTCATGGCGCGAGACCGCAGGAGCGTGCGTGAAATCTTAGCCGGCCTCGGCGGCGGTGGGGTAGATCGGGTTCTGCAGCGTCACGCGGAAAACAAAGCTGTGCTCTCAAATATTCGTGATGTCGCCTCGAAAACTCGCGATTCGCGCGCAATTCGCAGCTATCTGGACGCACTCTAAACAGGAACGACTATTTGATACCCGTTGGAAGGGACTTCATCCCTGGATTCTGCGATTCCGCACATTCCGCACCAGATAACTTGCATCTACACGATTTTTCTCGTAAAGTGTAAGTTCATACGAGTATTGTTTTTTAGGCTCCCCAAACAAAGGGTATTCCCCGGGGCGGGCCCGCCAGGGTTCGCCCCACCCTGATTTCAGAAACAAAGTAGCGCGGGCGTCTCGCCTGCGATTAGTAGTCTTGATTTGCCTTCGCCGGCGGGACGCCCGCGCTACTTTGTTTGAACGAGTCGTTTAAGCTCCAGCGCGTTATTGATCGCGTAACCCTGCCAGTCATTGTTGAAGTAGAACCAGATGTCGCGGTGCTGCTTCTTCCATTCCTGAATTCGTTTTGCCCAGGCTTCAAGATGTTTAGTCTGATACTTTCCACCGTACGTCGGTCCTGATCCATGGAGCCGGATGTAAATGTAATCTGTTGTCACTTCCAGCGGGGTTTCGACAAGATCGCGGTCATAGATGCAAAAGGCAACGTTGAAGTCTTGCAGCGTTTGATAAGACGGCTGTGGCTGTTGGAAGATTCTCCGGATAAAATTTGCCAAGCCAGTGTTTATAATGCCAGCCGGAGCATCCAATATGAATGGGCACAAAACCTGCCTCATAAGTGCCAAAGTAATGAGTAATGAGCAATGAGTCTCACGGGCGAGTCTCATGACTCATTACTCTTATGCAGCGGTGTTTGCTGCCATGCGTTCGCGAAGTCCTGAAATTGCGGTCGCAAGAACTTCTGTGACATGTTCCACGGGAATGAATTCCATTTCCTTGTGAATCTCTTCTGGTAAGTCGCGCAAATCTTTCAAGTTCGCCTTTGGTAAGATCACTCTGACCAATCCTGCTCTCCGCGCCGCCAGAACTTTTTCTTTTAAACCGCCAATTGGCAGTACAAGACCGGTCAACGTAATTTCGCCTGTCATTCCTGTTTTGCTGTCAACTGGAAGTCCTGAATATAGAGATGTAAGCGCAGTTGCGATTGTAATGCCGGCCGATGGACCATCCTTTTTGATCGCGCCGGCAGGAACGTGGATGTGGACTCCCGACTTTTGAAACAGCGCAGGATCGATGCCGAGCTTTTCGGCGTTTGACCATAAATAACTGTGAGCAGCTCTTGCCGATTCTTGCATAACATCGCCAAGATGTCCGGTAAGTGTCATGGAACGTCCTTCCGGTAAGAGCGTTGCTTCAATGTAGAGAACATCGCCGCCTGCTTCGGTCCATGCAAGACCAGTCGAAACGCCGGGAGGCAATTCTTTGCGGGCCTGTTCCAGAAAGAAACGTTCCGGTCCGAGATAGTCGATCAACATATCAGGCAGTATTTCCGTAGGCTGGCTTTTGTTTTCTGCAATCATCAGTGCCGTCTTTCTGGCAAGTCTTCCGATCATGCGTTCCAATTCGCGAACTCCCGCCTCGCGGGTGTACCGCGAAATCAAGCGACGCAAGGCTTCGTCGCTGATTTTCAACTGTTCGGGCGTCAATCCCGTTTCTTTGAGCTGCTTCGGAATCAAATAGCGTTTTGCAATCTCCATTTTCTCTTCTTCGCTATAACCGGACAGTCGCAGGATTTCCATCCTGTCCAGCAAAGGTTGAGGAATGGTGTCGAGAATATTTGCCGTGGTTATGAAGAATACTTTCGAAAGGTCGAACGGAAGATCGAGATAATTATCGCGGAAAGTGCGATTCTGCTCCGGATCCAGGATTTCGAGCAGTGCAGCCGCAGGGTCGCCGCGAAAATCATGACCCAGCTTGTCGACTTCATCGAGCATCAGTACAGGATTATTGACGCCGGCTCTTCGAATTGTTCGAATGATTGCGCCGGGCATAGCGCCAATGTAAGTGCGTCTGTGTCCCCGCAATTCTGCTTCATCATGCATTCCACCGAGGCTCAGTCTTTCAAAGGTACGCCCGAGCGATCTTGCAATCGATTGTCCGAGCGAAGTCTTGCCTACACCGGGAGGCCCGGCAAAACAGAGAATCGGCGATTTGGCTTGCGGATTCAATTTCAACACACCCAGGTGTTCCAGAATCCTTTCCTTAATTTCCTTTAAGTCATAATGATCCTCGTCCAGGACTTTACGGGCTTTTTCTATGTTGATTTCATCTTCCGTGCCCTTCAACCACGGCAATTCAAGAATTAATTCCAGATACGTTCGAATCACATGATATTCCGGCGCCATTGCAGGGAGTTTCTTGAGTTTTGAGAGTTCCCGGTCCGCTTCTTTTCTGATTTCTTCGGGCAACTGGGCTTTATCCAATCTTTCCTGTAAAAGTTGTGCTTCGCTCTCCTGCGGATCCTTCTCACCAAGCTCCTGCTGAATCGCTTTCATCTGCTGTCTCAGGAGATATTCCCTTTGTTCCTTGGACATTTCGTTTTGAACCTTTTTTGAAATCTGGCTGCTCAATTCGAGCACTTGAATTTCGTGCGTGACGTACGAGTGAATCAGAGTCAGTGCCTCCAGTACTGTGGCGGCTTCCAGCACGGCTTGTTCCCTTTCTACAGGAAGATTCAGGATCGATCCAATCGTATAAACAAGTTGCATTGCGTTTCCTGTATTTGCGAAAAGCTGACTGAAATCCAGCACAGCATCACTTTGAATCAGCGATAAAGCTTTTGAAACCTGCTCCAGAATCGCGCGTCGTAAAGCTTCGATTTCGGTGCTGGTATCCTGCGGGACAGGAAAGAGACGGATGCGCCCCGTCATGAAAGGTTCTGTTTGCTCAACTTTAATGAGAACAGCCCTTTCAATCCCCTGAACCGCTATGCTGATGGTATTTGGCCTGGGACTGACTAGCTTTTTAATGATGGCTTTTGTTCCAATAGTGTAGAGGTCGTCCGCGGTCGGGTCATCCACATTGTTTTTTTGCGACACAATGAAGATTTCTTTTTCTTCACTGGCGGCTGCTGCTTGAACAGAATTGACCGAAATAAGCCTTTCTACGGACAATGGCGTGAGAACGTACGGAAAAACTACGGTATTTCTAACGGGAAGCAGCGGCAGAGTCTGGGTATCAGTCATTTTTGTTAACCTCCTGCTCGATTCGTATCAAAAGCATTCCATCTCTATAATCGAGTTTGATTTCGGCGTGCTCAAGTTGCACAGGCAACTCGATCGATTTTCTAAAACGGTTATAGGAAATCTCCATCGCGTAGTAGTTGTGAGATTCTTCCTCTTGAAAATCCCGCCGGATTCCTTCGATCGTCAGGCAATTTCCTTTGGTTTTTATCTCGACGTCTTCCAGGCGGATACCGGCAAGATCCAGTTTGACCAACCAACCGTTCCCGATCCGGTAAATGTCAGCGAGAGGCTGCCAGACGAGGTTTCCGAATCCTTGAGCCGAACAGAGAAGAAATCGCTTTCGCATAGGGTAAACTGAGCCCGATAGAAACACTAATTCGTATTGAGTTGAAGTGCAACCTTGTAAACAAAGTAGCGCGGGCGTCTCGCCGGCGCAAGAAGTAAACCTTTAGGGCCAAAATGCCGTCCAACATTCAAACAGCGGTTATGACGAATGAAGAGCAGATTCTTATTGAGAATGTTCAACGCGGGGAAATGGCGGCGTTCCAGGAACTGGTCGAGAAATACAAGCAGAAGGTCTTCTATATGGCTCTCGATATGACGGGGAATCACCATGATGCCGAGGATTTATCGCAGGAAGTTTTTATGAAAGTGTTTACGGCTATTAAAGATTTCAGAGGCGAAGCAAAATTGAGCTCCTGGTTGTATCGCATTGCCATGAATACATGCATCGACAAAACTCGCCGCAAACACTTAAAAATTGTAGATATTGATAAAAAGGTGTATGAGCAAGCAACGAATGGTAAGAATCCGGAACAAGAACTGCATGCCCGCTCGACTCAGGAACAGATCGAACAAGCGTTGCAAAAATTGCCTCCGAGGCAGCGTTCGATATTTGTGATGCGGCACTACAATGAACTCATGTTGAGGGAAATTGCGGAAGCGCTCGGAATTTCAGAGGGAACCGTGAAAGCGCAGCTTTTTCGCGCGATTCAACGATTACAAAAAGAGTTGGGAGCACTTGGCCCCCGACAGGATGAATTCCAATGAAGCCATGTAAACAGGTTCGACCTTTATTTATCGAAGCACTTTATGACGAGCTTGATCCGGAGTCTCGAGAAAACTTTCGCGCTCATTTGCGCTCCTGCGTCAAATGCCGGAAAGCGTTTCGAAAAATGAAGCGCGCGCTGGGAGTGATGAACCAGCGCGTCCGTGTTGAACCGGATCAGCAATTCTGGGATGGCTACTACGACCGGCTCGAAAAACGGATGCAACAGGAAAAACCAAAGGTTGCTCCGCAATGGACCCGATGGGCATATCGCGCAGCCGCAGTAATTTTGTTGATCGGTATCGGTGTGATTCTGGGAAGATTCAACCAGTTTACTCCCGGACCGGTCACACGAACGAAGCCTTCTACACCACCCGTAGTCCAGGCAAAGCTTGAGCAGAGGACGCAGGATTTTCTCGGCCGCTCGGAAGTCTTACTGCTTGGCATGGTTAATTTCAATGCGGAATCAGACGATGCAAGCGCTGTGGATATCACGAAGCAAAAAGCATTGTCGCAGGATCTGATTCAAGAAGCATCCTACTTGAAGAAAGAACTGTCAGATGAAAATGACGGACGGTTGGAAAAACTCGTGGGCGATCTCGAATTGATCTTGATGCAGATTGCAAACCTGGAAGAGAAAGAGGACTTGCCAGAAATAGAACTCGTGAAAAATGGAGTGGATCGCAAAGGACTTCTTCTAAAAATCAACTTAGAGCAGATGCGCAAGGGACAACCACGTAGAAACAGTAGCAAAGTAATGAGTCATGAGTTATGAAAGTACCGAAGGAGACTCATTGCTCATTACTCATTACTTCTTGCAAGGGCCACGGGGAAAACGCGTACATAGTGGAGGAAAACTAGATGTTTCGTAGAAAACCAATTGACTTAATAGCGATCGTGCTGCTTCTGGTGCTCAGCACGTTCACATTTGCCTATCCACCAGGGCCTGCAGCGGAAGGCAGCGAAGCGGCAAAAGCATATAACAAAGCTTACGGTTTCGTTCTGGATGAAAAATGGGCCGATGCGACTCAGGCGTTTCAAAACGTGATTCAGAAGTACCCGAATAGCCCCTATACTGACGACTCCAATTTCTGGATCTGTTTTTCAAAACAAAAACAGAACAAACGGGAAGAGAGTGTGAGATGTTACGAGTCTTTTATCAAACAGTATCCCAAAAGCGAGTGGGCGGATGATGCTCAATCGAACATGATCAATATTGCTAACGACCTTGCGAAGGCAGGAATTCATACAACCATCAAAATCGAAGAAATCCGTAAACATGGGAGTACAGATGAAGTGCGGCTGCATGCCATCCGGGCGTTAGTCGATTCAGGGGACGCAACGGCAGAGGATGTGATTGCAATATTTAACACGGAAAAGGATCCGAAGACCCGCAGCAACATTGTCTATATGCTAACCGAACTGGATTCTCCGCAGGTCACCATCAAGTTGGGAGAGATCGCCATAAAGGATCCGGATGGTTCCGTACGCAAAAACGCAGTCTATGCTCTGGGAGATCGTGGCGGAAAGGAATCGATTGGAGCGCTCAAAAAAGTTTTGCAGTCCAATGTAGAACAGGAAGTTCGAAAGGCCGCGCTTTATGCCCTGGCAGAAACAGATGATCCTGAAATCGTGCCGCTCCTTGCGGACATCGCGAGTCGCGAAGCCAATCAGGAAATGGCCAAAACAGCAGTGTATGCGCTGGCAGATATGGACAGTCAGGCCTCTGTGAAAGCGTTGCAAGGAATTCTCGCGCAGGTAAAGCCTACGGAAATCAGGAAGGCTGTTCTGTTTGCTCTTGCGGATCATAATGCGATGACTTCCGCAATGTTTCTGAACGTTGCCCTCAGCGACCCGGATCCCGAATTGAGACGCCATGCCGTGTATGCAATCGCGGAATTGGATGACACAGATCGTTTTGAATCTCTCAAACAGATTTTTTCAAAATCAAAAGAGCTGGAGGTCAGGAAGGCAGCGCTGTATTCAATCATGGATAAACCGGAGCCGAGAGCGAAATCATTTCTTGTTGATGTAGCACTCAACGATCCCAATGTGGAACTGGCGAAAGCCGCAGTTTACTCCCTGGGAGATAATCTCGAACCCGAAGATATTCAGGTCGTGCTCGATCTGGTCCAAAAAGCAAAGAATCTGGAAGTCCGTAAGGCAGCGCTCTACAAGGCGATCGATATGGGCGGCAAAAATGCTGTAAAAGTAATGACGCAATACTTGAAGCAAGGCCAGGATCCGGAGCTGCGAATTACAGCCGTTCGCGCATTGGGAGACAGTGAAAGCGATGATGCTGTGCCGATTCTTCTGGATCTTGCAAAGAATGATCCCGATAAGAATATTCGAATGGCAGCCGTTCAAAGTCTTGGTCAAATCGGCACCCCAAAAGCCAAACAAGCGCTCCGCGCAATCATCACCGGTGAATCACAACCTTAGGGGCCCTTAATATTTAAACAGGTTGGTCTAACCGCTGACGACCTGGGAAGGGGCGCGAATCAAATTGCGCCCTTTTTCCTTATTAACCGCCAAGACGCCAAGACAAAACATTGTAAACGTTTCCTCACATTTTCTCGTCCAATTTACAGCAAGCAACCTTTTAGAAACCGCATTGGTCTATTGAGGTATGCAGAAAGAAGTGCCAAAGCAATGAGTAATGAGCGATGAGCTTCTTAAGATTTTCTCGGAACTCATCACTCATTACTCGGCACTGAAATTGTGGGAGAGAGAGTCATGAAACGGAAATCATACATTTTGATCATCTGTTCCGTCCTGTTATTAGGGAGTGAAGCGTGGGCGGATACTAAAGTAAAAGCAGTACGATTAACCGAACCGATTTCACTGGATGGAAAACTTACGGAAAAAGTTTGGAAAGATGAAAACGCTGTAACGGAGTTCATTCAGCGTGATCCGGTGGAAGGTGCAAAAGCTACAGAAATGACTGTTATCGATGTCGGGTTCGATGATGAAGCGATCTATATCGGCGCGCGAATGTACGATTCGCAACCGAATTTGATCGAAGCGCGGCTCGTTAGGAAGGATGTTCTGATCACGTCCGATCAGTTGATGTTCTATGTCGATCCCTATCATGACAAACGGACCGGTTATTACTTTGGCGTGAATGCCGCCGGCACACTCTACGATGGCACTCTTCTGAACGATAGCTGGGAAGACAACTCCTGGGACGGCGTTTGGGAAGGCAAAGCAAACGTTGATGAGAAAGGATGGACCGTTGAGATGCGCATTCCCTATTCACAACTCCGTTTCCGGAAGCAGCAACAATACATATGGGGCGTGAACTTCAAGCGCACCATCGCCCGCAAAAATGAAACGGATTATCTGGTGATCCGGCCCAAAAATGATAGCGGATTTGTATCCCGATTTGTTGAAATGACTGGAATCCAGAGTATCAAACCGCAACGGCGCATCGAGATCATGCCTTATATAACAAGTAAAGCGGAGTTCACACATCCGGGTGCGGACAATCCATATAACGATGGTTCTTCCTACGATCCGGGGATCGGAGCCGATATGAAATTTGGTCTGGGAACCAACTTAAATCTGGATGCAACAGTGAATCCTGATTTTGGCCAGGTGGAAGTTGATCCTGCGGTCATCAACTTAAGTGATGTAGAAACATTTTTTCAGGAAAAACGACCCTTCTTTATTGAAGGATACAATATTTTCAAGTTTGGTGAAGGTGGCGCGACCAATTACTGGGGATTCAACTGGAGCAATCCTCTATTGTTCTACAGCCGCCGCATTGGAAGGGCTCCGCAGGGTTCCATTCCCGATTCGGATTATCAGGATGCTCCGAACGGCGCCAGCATTCTTGGTGCTGCAAAACTTACAGGCAAAATCGGACCCGGTTTTAGCATTGGAACCTTGCATGCTTTCACCGGCAGGGAACGGGCCAATTATTTTGTCGATGATGTCTCAAGCGAAGCAGAAATCGAACCGGCCTCTTACTACCAAGTAACGCGAGGATTGAAAGAATTCGGCGATGGCAAACAAGGTCTGGGTTTCATCACCACGATCGCTTCCAGAAGGTTTGAGGAATTACGCTTAGAGGACGAGATCAATGGCTCTGCACTTGTTTATGGCGTGGATGGTTGGACATTCCTGGATGACAATAAAACGTGGGCGCTTACCGGATGGACCGCTTTCTCTACAGTAAAAGGGAATCAAGCTCGGATTACCGATCTGCAGCAAAACTCCAGACATTACTTTCAGCGACCCGATGCCGATTATGTCGAAGTGGATCCGGATGCAACCTCGCTGAATGGCTACGCCGGACGTTTTTATGTGAACAAAGAAAAGGGAAACGTGTTTTTCAATTCCGCCTTCGGTTTTGTGAGTCCTGGCTTCGACAACAACGATCTCGGTTTCCTGTTCCGCGCCGATCAATACAACATGCATGTAGGCAGCGGTTACAAATGGACGACTCCCGGGAAATATTATCGCTATGCGGAGCTCGGTGGAGCAGCGTTTCGCACGCTTGATTTTGGTGGCGATACAACGTGGGGCGGCTTGTTTCACTTCGGATATGTTGAATTTCATAACTACTACACACTCGACTACTCACTGGCATGGAATCCTGAAGAAACGCTCAATAACACACGCACTCGTGGCGGTCCGCAAACGTTGAATCTGCCCGGCTATGAAGTCAATCTGTTTGGACGCACGGACAATCGTAAAAAATTTGTGTTCGGTTTCGGTGGAAACCTGTATGAAGCGGAGTCCTCTCACTACCGCGCATTGAGATCCACCATCGAATGGAAACCGATCGCCAATGTTTCCCTCAGTGTGAATCCCACTTTCGAACATGACTGGACACCCGCTCAATGGATAGAAAATTTTGAGGATCCAACCGCGGCACATACCTTCGGAAAACGTTACGTCTTCGGAGCACTCGATCAGAAAACTTTCAGCGCAGGTATACGCGTGGATTGGACATTTACTCCACGCTTGAGTTTGCAACTCTATGCCCAGCCGCTGATTTCATCGGGAAGATACACGGGTTATAAGGAGTTGGCTCAACCCAGAAGCTACAGATTCAACATCTACGGGAATCCGATTATCACCAGCGGCGATGTCACGATCGATCCGGATGGAACAGGCCCCGCCGGCGCCTTTACCTTCGATGATCCGAATTTTAATTTCAAGTCGCTGCGCGGAAACGCGATTCTACGCTGGGAATACCGGCCCGGCTCCACAGTTTATTTTGTGTGGACGCAAACACGTTCGGATGACGAACCGACCGGAAATTTCCAGTTCACCCGTTCGCTCAGCCGTTTATGGAAAGCCGAAAGCGATAATATTTTTCTTGTCAAATTTAGCTACTACTGGAACCCTTAAGCGCTCTGTGTTGTGGTGCGGGCGACTCGCCCGCACTGCAATTTTTTTGTGCATGAGTCATGGCTGATTTGTGTACCGCTTTTCTGCTATCTCGAACTCGTGCTTTAGTTTTGAAAGCAGATTCCGAAAAGATTCTGTATTTCGGATAGGGTCAAGCAGCGGGTCTCGCTCAAACCATGGATAGCAGGGAAAGCCTTTTTCAATCGATCTGGACAGCCATTCAACAGCAGCGTCATGATTTCCCAGCTGCGCATAAGTAACTCCGATGCTGTACAGAGCATGATGATCGAGAAAGGAGGAAGCCAGAGCTTCCTTCAACCACTTCTGAGCTTCTTCGCGCCGACCCGATTGTGCGAGAATCGCGGCGAGCGTTGCTTTTGCACGAGTGGCTGTTCCGCCATAGGAAACGGTCATCATCTCACGCAACACGGTTTCTGCTTGTCCGGCGTTACCTGAATAATAATGTGCCAAGGAAAAGTGCCAATCGGCGATGGCTTTTCCCGTCAGTCTTTGAACTTCTTCTAAATTTTTGATCACGTCGGAAAAGCGTCCACGAAAAAAATCAATGACAGCCTGCGTGCGAAACGCCTCTACCTGGTCCGATACATTTGCGCGTTTGGCTGCGATCAATTCTTCTTCCGCAAGATCAAACAATCCATAATGATAGTAGGCTGCCGCCTTGAAATAATGAGGAAGATAAAGGGAATTGTTAAGGGCAAGCGCTTTGTTACTCTCTTGAATTGTCAAGTCCCACTTGAATTCTGTTTTGCGATAAACGGCTGCCATGGCTTCATTAGCTTCAGCAAGATTCGAATCGATTCGCAAGGCCTGTTGTGCTTCCTCCAATGCGCGGTTGCCCCAGAACTGGGCTTCCTCATCTGCACCGAGCCGGAGATGCATGTCTGCGGCGGCCTGTGCTAATCCCGCGCGTGCTTTGGCGAAAGAGGGATCCAGCTGAAGTGCTTTTTCAAAATAAGAGATTGCGGTGAGGGCCGACTGGCTGGTGTACCGTGGAAGTTGTTCCCGGCCGCGCACATACCACTGGTAAGCCTCCGTATTTTCTGTGTAGGCCTGCTTTAATCGAACACGTTGCTGGGGGCTGATCTGAAGCTGAAGCGCTGAGCTAACTTGCTCGGACACACTATCCTCAATGGTTAGAAGATCGGAAGGAGATAAGTCGTAGGTGAAACCCCACAATGAAACGCCATCCGCCGCGCGGATCAATTGAACGCGGATCCGAAATCGATCGCCGATCTTCTGGATTGTTCCTGTTAGTATGTTCTCTACTTCGAGCTTTTCGCGCACCTCTTCGATTTCAAAGTGCTTGTTTTGGAATGCAAGAATGGAGCTTGTGGGGCGTAACTGGATCTGCTCAAGATTGGATAGTCGCGTGATAATTGCGTCCGGAATGCCAACCGATAAATATGAAATCGACGGTTCAGGAGTGGAAATGTGAAACGGCATAACCGCAAGAGTGGCACGCCCCGGCTTGTTTCTGTTCATTCTGGCTGGATTTCTTTGAAAAATGATGAATGTTGATGTGACAATCAGCACAATCGCAATGCCGTAGATCCACAGGCGAAGCCTGGAACCGGTTGGTACAGCGAACCCTGTTCGATTCGATTTGGATTCCGCACTCGCTTGAACGTGAAGAAACCCGCCTCGAAAATCATGTAAGTCATTTAATAATTCTTTTGCTGTCTGGTACCGCTCCGCGGCGTTTTTGCGCAATGCTTTGGAAACAATACTGTCTAATTCCGCAGGAATCTCAGAGTCAATTTGCGAGAGCGGCGGCGGTTCTGTTGTCAGCAATGCTGCGATGACATCAGCATGGTTATCACCTCTGAAGGGGGGCATGGAAGCGAGCATCTCATAGATTAGGACGCCCAAACTGAACAGGTCTGTGCGTGCGTCTGTTGTTTGCCCGCGCGCTTGTTCAGGGGACATGTAACGCGCAGTTCCGATGACCATGCCTGTATCCGTTTTCAGTTCTGCTACAGTTGCCGTTTCGCGATCAACAAACTGCGCTTTAGGTTCGATGAGCTTTGCTAATCCGAAGTCGAGCACTTTTACCAGGCCATCGCGGCGCACCATAATGTTTTCCGGTTTGATATCGCGATGGACAATACCTGCTTCATGAGCCGCTGCAAGCGCATTTGCGGTTTGAATGGCGATGTCGAGAACCTGATTCAGGTCCATTTTGCCGCCAAGCATTCGCTGTCTGAGTGTTTCTCCTTCCACGAATTCGGTTGCAATGTAATGGGTTTCTTCGGCGCGGCCGATCTCGTAAATGGTCAAAATATTGGGGTGGTTCAAAGCTGAAGCAGCACGTGCCTCGCGTTCAAAGCGGCGGATCGTATCGGTATCTTGAGTCAAGTTTTTGGGAAGGAGTTTTAGCGCGACTTTCCGGCCCAGGCGGCTGTCCTGTGTAAGATAGACTTCACCCATTCCTCCTGTGCCCAAAAGGGACAATATGTGGTAGGAACCGATTTTTCCGGTGGTCTGCATTTGATCTTGCATCAGCATCCCGGCGGCAACTTCCAGAGCAGGCGATTCAAGAAATTCCTTTGCGCCAACTTCGTGTTTCAATAGAGATTCCACTTCCTGCCGGAGAGCCGCATCACTTTTGCAGGCCTCCTTCAGAAAAGCGTCTCGATCCGGCGGCGCAAGTTCGCGAGCGGCAGAATAAACCTTCTCTACTTTCTTCCAGCGTTGGGGAGTCATGACTCATTTCTTTATATCACGTTGAACTATCTAAAAGGATTTTGAAACCTCTTCCCGCTTTATCAAATGAGATTTCAGTGCGGCCGGGCGCGTCAATTTTTGCCGGCGCGACGCCGACGCTACAACCTGCTAGAATGCTGCTGTGCGGATTTGGTTTTTCGCTCTCGTTTTTATCACCATCCCATCTTTCCTGCTTGCCGAATCAGCGCCTCGTGTTCGAAATATCTATATCAACAACCTGGATGTATTTGATTCGCAGCATCAGGAGTTTCGATGGTGGGGATTCCGGCTCATGAACCGTCTCCATGTAAAAACTCAAAAATCATTTATCCGCAACGAGCTCCTGTTAAGAGAAGGAGATCTGCTGGAACCCGATTTGATGCGTGAAAGTGAGCGAAATCTCCGGAGGTATACGTTCTTAACGGATGTTTCGGTACGATCGCGCCGGATCAACGATCAGGAAGCAGATCTGTTTGTGAACACGGAAGATCAATGGACAACAAAACCGAATTTGTCCTGGGGAAGCACACGCGGATCGCGGATTCTGGACATCGGAATAGAAGAAGAAAATTTCCTTGGTCTTGGTAGACGGGTAGGACTGCGGTATGAAAAAGCGCCGGAAAGGGATGGTTTCGTCGGGCTTTATGGTGATCCACGATTTCTGAATACAAGGCTCCGGTTGAATCTGCGCTATGCCCGTTTTTCGGATGGACACCGGTTGAACTACGCGCTCGTTCAACCATTCTACGCGCAGGAAGCGCGGTGGTCCTATGGGGTAAATGGATTCGATTTAAAGCGCTTACAGCACTTTTATTACCAGGGGATCGATGCTGCCGCGCTCGAACACGTTCAACACAATGTGACTTTTGATGTGAACCGCGCGTGGGGACCTCGTTATCAACGGAACAGGGCCGGCTTGATTCTTGGTTATTCGCAAAACCTGTTTCCATCCGTTTTGATTTTCGATGAAGAAGCCGCTCAAGAGGAGGAGATTCAGCGAAATTTGGATCCAGTGGAAAGCGAGCTCTTCAACATCGGAATGAGTTTGGTCCGTGATCGTCAGAGATTTGTGAAGTTTTACTATGTAGATAATTTTGGACGGACTGAGGATCTGCCATACGGCACACTGGCAAGCCTTGCGGTCGTTCATTCCAACGATGATAGAGGCCGCGATTTTCTCACAAGTAATTTCACTGGAAGATACACATTTCACCGGAATGCGAGACAATATTTTGTTAGCCACGCCGGGTTATCTTTGAGAAGGGAAGGAGGGGAGTGGAACAACTGGATTGCAGAGTTTTTGTTGCGCTACTACATTCAAAAGGATTCCACCAAGTTTGGCTTCTTCAAGAGTCCCAAACAAACCCTTGCGGCAAATCTGGCGGCAACGATTACCGCAGATATGGATGCGCCCTTTCAATTATCGCTGGGTGAAGATGAAGGTTTGCGCGGGTACCCCTTTCGTGGCTTTACAGGACTAAATCGCGCTCTTCTGAATCTTGAGTACCGTGTGATGATTCCCTGGGAACATCGTCTGGTGGGAGTCGCAGCGGTGCCGTTTATCGATTCAGGTTATGTCTGGAATCCGGATCATCATTTCGGAGCCAGCGTTGGGATTGGTTTGCGAATCGGATTGAAGAAATACGGCAGAACCCGTGTGCTGAGAGTTGATTACGCATTTCCACTTGTGAATAGCGGCGGAAGGGGCGGCTCACTATCTGTAAGCGCCGGTCAAGCCTTCGATATTCTGTAATTCACCGCAGAGAACGCAGAGATCGCGGAGAAAAGAGAAAAGATAATTCTTTGTTTTTTTTTCGGCGTTCTACGCGTGCTCTGCGGTAAAAAAATTAACGTTTGACGAAGGTGATGGAAGTGCTCAGCCAGACACGAACTGGAACATTCTGTTTTTTCGCGGGCTCGTAAGTCCACTGTTTCACAGTGCGTACGGCTGCGTCATCCAGAATTTGATGCGCAGATTTGAGGATTCTTACATCCAGCACCTGTCCTGTTTCAGAAATCAACAGATTTAATTGCACGGTCCCTTCGAGCTTCTGTCTTCTTGCGGCCTCGGGATACTCTACGGAAGTTTTCTTCAGCGTCTTTGGCGGAGTGACGCCAGGCCCAAGAGTTACCAGCATTCCCGGTTTAACTTCCGGCTCTACTGGTTTCGGTTGTTCCGCTACAACTTTGGGCACCTCTTTCAGTTCCGCCTTAAGCGTTGTCGTTTCTCCTTCTTTTACACGGACAGTTTCCGTATGATCGATGTAGCCTTCTTTACGCAAAACGATGTTATATTTTCCAACCTTCGCTTTGTCTAACTTCGTAGGCGTTTGGCCGATAATCCTGGTCCCCAGTCCGATGAATGCACCGGGCGGGTTGGATTCGATGACAAGAATTCCAACTTGCTGCACCGCTGTTTGCAGTACTGCGGGAATCTCCAGTGCAAATTGATTTTCATTGAGATCCACTTCCTGGACAAGATCTTGGTAGCCTTGCAGTTTTAGTGTGATCGTATGTTTCCCGAATGCAAGAGTGGAGAGTTTTAAAGGCGTTTTCCCTTTTTCCTCAGTACCCAGAAGAACAGTAGCCCCCGGCGGTTCGGATGTAATAGAGATTTCGCCGCTGGTTGGTTTCGGTTGACCCGGTTGCGGCGGAGGATTGAGTTTGCGAATGAAAGTTAGATCAGGCTGCGCATCGGGTGTCTCAGCTTCCTTTCTCATCGCATTGGTGATCCACCAGGCGCCTATGGCAATGGCAACTCCCAAGACGAGATAGATGGCGATGCGTCCCACACTTGCTTTCCTTGCAGGAACCGCGGCGGGCGTCAAGGCAGCTGCTTCTTTCGAAATCGTTGCAGGGGTCGGTTTTTGAACCGCTCGTAACTTTTCACGCGATGCGGCCAACATTTCCTCTGATTCCTTCTTCAAAGATTCAAAAACACTGAATTCAAATGGACTGCCGGTATCCAGGAATTTTGCCAGTGACTTTTCGGCTTCCTCCCATTTTTCCTGTTGGAACTGTTCTTTGGCCTGTTGCCACACTTGATACAAAGCCCTGTGCCGCTCAATTGCCGGAGCTCTTGTCTGGACCATGGATGGAAATGCTTCTTTTCCGAGTTCCAACATTCTTTGAGCGCCGGCAAAATCAAGTTTTTCACAAAGTAAGCGAATCTCTTTTGTAATCTTCCCTTCGGTATCCTTTAAGAGTTGTTGGATTTCCTGGCTGGAGGAATCAATTGTATGGGCTTTCGTAAGGTGCTGTATTGCCTGCGATGTTCTGTTTTGTTCAAGCGCTTCCTGGGCCGCCAAAAAATGCTCTTTAAAAATGGTTTCACTCTGGTCCATACTTTGACTTTCCAGTTTTTGAACCTCTTCTCTCAATTGAAAAATAGCGCTCGCCTGCGGGGAGAGCTGCGTCATTTGTGAGATCAGCTGGCGCGCCTGTCTGAAGTCTTTTGATGCAATATGAGCTTTGACCTGTTCTGATAATCTCGGAAGAATTTCCTGAATTTTCCTCTTTACCGTTTCATTATTGGGATCCCGTTTTGAAATGGTGCCCAGAATTTCAATCGCCTTGGACAATTTGTTTTGATCAATATGATCTTGTGCGAGGATCAAAAGTTTTTCAGTATTGATGGCGCCGCCAGGAGAGGTTCTGCGACCTGTAGTTGCAGTGGGCACAGGATAGATGTCACGGAGTTTGTGGAGCGCATCCACTACCTCTCCGGCTGTCTGGAACCTGTTCTCCGGTGATTTTTCAATCATCTTGTGCACGATGAAACAGAGTTCCGGATCCAAATCCGAAGCTACGGCGTTTAAAGGCTGTGGCGGTTCATTGATGTGTTTGAAAATGAGGGTGATTGAATTCTCGTCATGAAAAGGTGGCCGCCCTGCAAGCATTTCATAGAGCATGATCCCGAGACTGTAAATATCGCTTCGTCCGTCAATTGGTTTTCCTAGCGGTTGTTCGGGCGCCAAATAGTGTGGAGTCCCCAGCAAGGTGCCTGTTTTTGTTAGGTTTCCCTCATACTGTACTCTCGCCACCCCAAAGTCCATCAACAAGGGTTTACCGTAAGGATCCAGCATGACATTGGCGGGCTTGATGTCACGATGAACAACGTTGTTCTCGTGCGCATAATCGAGCGCATCTGCCACCTGCTGCATGATGTGAATGACCTCGGCAGGATCCATTTTCTTGTCACGTTGCATTCTCTGCGATAGGGTTTCTCCTTCGATGTACTTCATGACGAAGTAATAAATGCCATCTCCTTCACCGACATCGTAAATGTCAATAATGTTTGGGTGGGAAAGCGCGGCCGCAGAACGCGCTTCTCGCTGAAAACGCTTTACCAGATCTTCCTGAGAGGAGATGCTCTGGATGAGAATTTTGATTGCCACCTTTCGGTGCAACTGAGTATGTTCACCGAGATAGACTTCACCGAAACCACCCGCGCCAATCCGGCCAAGAATCTTGTATTTTCCGCCAAGAGCGGTTTCCAATTGTGATATCTGAACACTCTGTCGTGAGTCTTCGGGCATCTCTAGTCGGTCCTCGGTTTTGAATCCGATATTATATCACCGATAATCGTGGATCGTAATCGTAATCGTGATCGTAATCGTCAATCTTAATCATAATCCCTAATTGAATTAAGAATCATGATAAAGATAAGCGATTACGGTTACGATCCGCGATTATTAAGGGATTTGCACGCCATAGATTGGATGGAGTCCCAGTTTTGAATCTTCGACTCTTATTTGTTTGTTGTACCAGCCCCCGATTTGCGGGCTAAAAGGGAGGTCCTGGCGCGTGAAGATCCAGTAACTGAGCTGGTAGTCCCCTGTGAGATCTTCCGTATTCATGGGAATATCAATTATGATTCTTTGCGACGGCTCCAGATAAAACTCATGGGCAACACTGGTGGAGGCAAAATTTTTCCAGGGTTGTGCCTCACCGATTTCACTTAAGTAGGCCTTAATATAACCCGCCACATTCGCTTTTCCGCGATTTCTTAGAATGCACCGAATCCGAAAGGATTCATTTTGTTGAAAAAGGTGAAACGGTTTGGTAGATCTGTGAGGGTTGGGATCGAAATCGGCTGTAGACACGCGGATAACGGGTGGGATTCCTTCCAGTAAAAGTCCCCCTGAGCTATTTGTCCATTGAAATTGCACCATTTGGTTCGGAGTGATAATTTCCGGCGCCGACGCAAACAGGCGGAGCCGGCTGTTCAGCCTCACAGGAAAAACAGAAAACGGAAAACTGGAAAGTTCTCCAACTCCACGCCACCGCAGTATGGTCTCGCCGGATTTCATGTTTGTTACTTCGACAAAATGCGAGTCTCCGGACTGATTCGGAAATTTCAGGGAATAGTATCCTGGTTCCAACGAAAGCGAGATTCCTGAGCGGGTTAATGAATAGGTTGTTTGCCCTGATTCGCTTTCTATGGCCGGAAAAAAACCGGCGGGAATTGCGGATGGCCGTGTTGCAAAAACTTTGATTCTGTAATCGGGAATTAACAAAGGATGAGGCAGCAGATCGAGTATCAAAGCTCCTCTCGTTTCTGCGTCCTGGAAAAGCGTGCTGAAGTAATTCTTGTACCGCAGCGCTGCCTCTCCTTCGATAAAGTAGCGCATGTACTGCCCGCTCGAAACCACAATGTAGTCGAAACCATTTTGCTGAAACCAGCGAAAGTCCTTGTTGTTTAAAACGTAATCGCGCGGAACAAAATTCTCAATTTGAAAGTAAGCCCTGTCCAGCTCCAACTGGCTGAATTGAAGCAACGCAATTCTGGATCCTCTCGGCAAACGGTTCACCATCCACAACTCCGCTTTGCTGCGGTTATCCGTTCGAGAGAAAAGATACGATTGAACTATGCTGCGGTAATAGGGCCAGGACAGGGTTGTGGCGATCAATAAAGCAAAGAAAACCTGAAAGATCCATTTCCGTGAAAATTCCCGGGTCATGCGCCAGATTTCTGACAGAGTGAGGGCTGCCCACAAAGCCAGAAATGGGTGCAACGGAAGAAGTCCGTGTGTGCGGCGTGTTTCGAAAGAGCAGAGCCAGAAGAATACAAAGAGTGGATAAACTCCCAAAAGAAGACTTTTCGGAACGGAGGAAGCAAAACTCCAGAGAATTCCAAATCCCGCGAAGAGCATCAGCGGAACGTTATAGTTGTAACGTGTTAAGAATTCAATGTAATAAGCAATCGTGCTTTTTCCGTAATAATCTTCTCCAGTCGCATAAAGCACTTTCATCCTGTTTTGCCAGTAGTTCAGTCCCTCCTGGCCCGTGAAGAGAAATGGATTCGTAAAAAAGAAAATGATTGCTGCAGCAAGAAAACTGCGCACGAGCCAGGAGAACCGCGCCTCTTTTCTTTTCATGGAATGTACCAGGATCAGAGTGAGCGCCAGTGGTCCGCCAATGGTGTATTTGAAAGACATGGTGATGCCCATAGCCAATCCAAAGATCCAGTACAATCCGCTTCTTGGATCCTCCAGAATGTAGAAGGCGATTTCATGAGCAAGAAGAACAAAGAAAATCGCGGGGATCTCCGGACGCAGCATATGGCTGTATTCAATGTGTTGTGGAACAGCTGCGAGTACCGCCATCGCAAGCAAGCCTGTAAGTGTGGAGAACCGTTTGCCCAGCCGGTAGCAAAGATAAACGGTAAGAGTTCCAAAAAATGCGCAAACAATCCTTCCCACAAAAACAAAGGATGCGGGCGAAACAGTTTCCACTGAGGTGAAGTAACCCAACCAGTTTCCGAGCTGATAAAAGAGATAGAGAAAGGGGAGCAAGAAATAGTAAGCGAGTCCCGGCAGATCAAACTGGTGCGGATTCAGGTCCCCTGATTTCAGTATTCTCAGCAGGATTTCAAGTGTGTCCGTTTCCCCGTAAAGAGTATGCAAAGGCAGACCCGTGGATAAATCCTTGAATCGAACGACGCCTGCGAAAATGAAAATTGCCCAAAAAAGAATTTCAGAGGAAGATCGATTCTGCGATAATTTCATCTGTTTTTT
>JAKEFK010000040.1 GCA_022616075.1 bacterium | reverse complement strand
CATTAAAGATTGCTACTGCCAGAGCAAAATCGGAAAGCTGCTTGATCAGCTGTACATCCATTTCAATGATCAATCCAGCATCGCTTTCAACACTCCGAACCAGGACCCCATTTGCATTGTAAAACCGAACGCCTGTGATGCATGCTTCGAGAGTTCCAATCCTTCGGCCATATTCTGGCTGCTGGGTTGTTGCCGATTCGGGAAACTCGGCGGCCCGTTCTTCAGCTTTTTTGCGAAGGAGCTCCTGATAAAGTTCTACCGCTTGGTCCGCCCTGGAACGAATCTCCAAACGTCCCTCTTCCAATACGATGGCTTCATCGCAGGTCTTTTCGATTTGACCCAATTCGTGTGACGCAAGAATCAGAGTCTTTCCGGCTCTGCGAAATTGATCGAGCCGGCCCAAACATTTTTGGCGAAAATTCTCATCGCCAACTGCAAATACTTCATCGATGATCAGAACATCCGGATTCATGTAGATCGCCGCTGAAAAGGCCAAACGCAGGCGCATTCCGCTCGAATAGGTCCTAACAGGCTCATCAATGAAATCTTCAAGCTCAGCAAACTGAATCATCTCTTTTTCCAGACGTTCCACCTGACGCCTTGTAAGGCCGCTGAGAAGTCCAGCTGTACGGATATTTTCCCTCCCGGTCATCAGCTGGTGGAATCCGGAACCCAATTCGAGCAATCCACTGACTTCACCATGACGATGAATGGTTCCGGAAGTCGGGCGCCCGATCCCACAAAGTAAACGCAGCAATGTGCTTTTGCCTGCTCCATTGCGTCCGATCACTCCCAGAGTTTGGCCACCGGACACTTCGAAGCTGACATCTCTAAGCGCCCAAAGACTCCGCCCGGGATCATGTTGCCCGGTCATTCTACGGACCAGCGATTCCCTTAGAGTACTTGGACGGCTGTGATGAATGCGAAATTGCTTGGAAACAGATTCCGCCGAAAGAACTACGGACATCTCATTCTCCCAACATCACAACGCGTCAAACACATCGTCCAACTGCCGAACATAAATTGTGTATCCCAGAATCGCTATTACCAAACTGAAGACCACCGTGTACAGGAATGGTCCCCAATCCGGTGGGCGCGAATAAAACAATATGTCGCGATAACTTTTTACAAGCACCGACATAGGATTGATTTCAAATAGAAACTGATATTTTTGGTCCACGGCATGAGGCCTGTAGAAAACAGGAGTGATCCAGAACATCAAAGTCAGCAGCACGCTTGTAATCTGCTGCACATCCCTGTAGAAGACGTTCCAACTTGCAATCATCAGACCAAGCCCGAAAATCAAAGTGCTTTCTACAAGTATGAGCAGAGGGAAAAGCATCACTGTCCAGGAAACATGATGTCCGTACAAGAAAAGCATCACAAACACCAATGGCAATACAGCTAGGTAAAGTAGAAGATTTGAAAATGTGCTGACGATGATCAGGAAAAAAGGTGGAAAGTTTGGTCGTCTTACCAGATCACGGTTGTTCAAAAACAAACCGCTTGCCGTGGTCAGCGAACTGCTAAACCAGCTCCATGGTAACAATGCCGTAAATACAAATGCCGGATAAGCATCGATTTCCAGCGGAATCACGCGTTTGAATACAAAAACCAGCGTCATCAGCTGCATGAGAGGCACCACGAGAAGCCACAGGGCGCCTAAAATCGAGCCTTTATAGCGCAGGTTAAAGTCGCGCCGCACCAGATGCCAGAGTAAATCAAAATAGTAGCGCCTGGAGTGAGCGATCACGCGCTTCATTTCAGTCATTGCAGTTAAAGTGATAAGAATACCATCAAAGCAGCGACTTAAGCCCAAGAGTGCAGTGTGATATCCAAGAAAGGTCAAGAAAAAAAACGAAATCTGAGCAATAAAGTTGAAAAAAGGAGCCCTCTCCCTTCCGCTGTGGAAGAGTCAAATTAAGTTTTCACAGAGAAAAGCAGTGGGAGGGAGAGGGTAGGGAGAAGGTAGGGCGAGCTACTTGTTAATACTCCTTCGATTAAGTTCTTCACATGCACGTTCGTAAATCTCAAAATAGTAAAACCGCGCGATTCCAGATATCGCTCTCTTTTTTGATCAAGGAGTCTCTGTCTATCAAAATCATGGACGTCACCGTCTATTTCAACAATTAACTTTTTTTCAGCGCAATAAAAATCAACAGCATAATTGTCGATACTAGTCCGCCTGTGGAACTTATGTTTTCCTAGGCGTCGAGATCGTAATTTCACGCATAGTGTTCTTTCCGCCACAGTCATGCGTCTTCTCAGTGATCTTCTTCTGTTCTTTTGGAGTGGGTCGTTAATCATCAGTTACATCCTATCGCTCTCATTAGCCTACCCTCACCCTTCCCCTCTTCTAGGCAACTCGAATCGCGCAGCGTCGAGAGTTGCCATCCTGTAAAAAAAACCAAAGGTTTATTGATGCTCCCTTCCGCAGACACGCTTTTGCTAAAAAGCAAAGTATGTTGACTACGGAAGGGAGAGGGGCTCGCGGACTGACCATTTCAATCAAATGAAAATCTCAGTTACCCATACTTTTGGGACGTTATGAACAAAGTCGCTACTCCGAGCCCGTGCATACCAACATCGTCGTAGTCGGGCTGGTAGTAGCGACTTCAGTCGCTACTTGATAAACTTTCTGTTCGATGAAGTTTCAAGTTGTAGTCGCTTCGAGTTATTGGAGCCTCAGTGGCGTTAATATTTTTTCTGAAAACCTGGTCAGAGGCTTGAGAAGAATTGGGGTCGACGCCCATCTTTTACTGACCGAGCAGCACTCAAATCTTGTCACGATCGGCGATTCGCTGATGCCCCTGCCCTCCGATATTCCCGTTGAGTTTCTTCCCGTAAAGCCGAATGAACAATGGGGATCTCATTGGGGAGCCATGATTCGATACCTTGAGGACCGCGCTCCCTGCGTTTACGTCCCGAATGCCGATTGGCGCCATTCGTGCATCTGTCCAAGATTATCCAGGCGTGTGTCGGTTGTTGGTGTTGTGCACAGCGATGATCCATTGCATTACGACCATGTTAGAAGACTCGGCGATTACTGGGATGCAGTTGCCACTGTGAGCAAAACGGTCGCGCAAAAAACCGCAAAAGTTAACGATTCGGTCAAGCACCGCATTGTGACCATTCCGATCGGAGTGGAGAGTGCTAAGAATTACCCTGAACGGGATTTTTCAAAACCTCGACCTTTGAGACTCATCTACCATGGCCTGCTGATACAAAGACAAAAAAGGATTTTTGATTTACCGCGCATCCTGGAAGCGTTACAGCGCGCTCAAGTGCCATTCGAAATGACAATCGCAGGAGCCGGCGAACAGCAGGACCAATTGTTGAATGATTGCAAGAGTTTTGTAGAAGACGGTACTTTGCATTTTTTAGGTTTGGTGCCCCACAGCGAGATGCTAAAGATTCTGGAGGAACAGGATGTTTTTCTAATGACTTCAGAATTTGAAGGAATGCCCAATGCATTGCTGGAAGCAATGGGACGGGGATGCGTGCCTGTTGTAACAGATATCCACAGTGGTATTCCAGAACTGATCAGGCACGAATCGAACGGATATCTGGTAACTGTTGGAGATATCCGGGCTTTTGCGGAGCATCTCACCTGCTTGCAACAGAATTCCGATTTGTTGGAGAAGATGTCCCGGAGTGCCTATCGAACGATTGAATCGGGACCCTTTAATGTGACTCACATGGCGAAGGAATATCACGCGCTTTTCCGCCGCGTTCTCGTGAAATCAAAATTTCATCTGTACAGAAGGCCGGTGGGACCGATGGTAAGCCCTCCCGCAAGCGTTGATGGCGTTAACATTTTTCCGGTGAAGTACTACAAGAAAGTGAAAGGTGTTGGACAATTCCTATCCGATTGGGACTGGGATGATTTTCGTCGCACGATGTATTTGATGGGAGAAAGTCACAAACCAGAATGGAGAAAGACTCTCCCGCGGTTTCAGGTCATCGCAGCGGTTCCCGGCACAAACCTGTCCGGGATCCCCGTCTTTTCTCAAAATCTTGTAGCCGGTTTGAATGAAAGGGGAATTCAATCCAGGGTCCTTTTGACTGAGCCTGATTACAATTTTCCTTTCGAAGTTCCTGTGGATCGTCTTGCGCTCGAATCCTCTGATTCTCTGGGCGCTCGATGGGGATCCATGATTCAGTATCTGGAGCATGCGGCTACATGCGTTTACATTCCTAACAATGATTGGCGCAATGCTTGCGTAGTTCCAAAATTATCCAACAACATTTCTGTGGTTGGAATTGCGCACAAAGACGACGCTGAATACTACGAGAATGTCACGCGTTACGGACGCTACTGGAATGCAATCGTTGCAGTAAGCCGCAAAATCGCAGCAAGCATTCGAGAACAGAATCCGAATCTTGCAAACAGAATCATTACTATATCCTACGGTACGTCCATTCCGCCAGCTCTGCCGGTTCGAGAATGGAGGAACGGACAGAAACTGAGGATTGTTTATCATGGAAGTCTTTTGCAAACACAAAAACGGATTCTGGATCTTCCCCGGATCTTGGAACGACTCAATCATCAAGGGACCTCGGCCGAATTGATTGTGGCGGGGAACGGTCCCGATATAGAAAGTTTCGTGGAAGCATCGAAAGTTCTAATTGAAAAAGGATGGATACGATTTCTGGGCGCGCTTCCTCACAAAGAAGTGTTACCGCTTCTTGAACAGCAGGATGTGTTTCTGATGACTTCCGAGTTTGAAGGGATGCCACAGGCTCTCCTGGAAGCGATGGGGCGCGGATGCATTCCAGTTGTAAGTGAAGTTGCTTCCGGTATTCCCGAACTGATCAAGAATGGAGTGAACGGTTTTACAGCGCCTGTTGGCGACATTGATACGTTTGTAGAACGTCTTGCCGGTTTAAGCAGAGAACTCGGTTTACGACAGACGATGTCACAAAGGGCTTATGAGACGATCAGGGATGGTCCGTTTCAGACCAAAGACATGATCAAGGATTACGTCGAATTATTCCAGACTACTCTGTATGATGCAAAGTATAAATTCTACCGGCGTCCTCGCGGGACCATTTTCGCGCCTGAATTTCACGCTGCATCATCATCCTATAAAGTTCCGCGGGTTGGAGTATTTCCGTCCCGCGCTGACTATGAGGATTTTTATAACCGCGTTTGGATTGGAACAGAAAACAAACATTTTCACTGGCTGAAAAGATATAGGAGAAAAACAAGAAATCTATATTGGAGAGAAACTCGTAGATTCCGGAGTTCATTTCACGACGTTCAAAATGCATTTTCCAAAATAAGCGAATCGCTGCAAAGAGATAGAACCCGCTTTAGCGAATCGTTCACCGAGTCCAAACGGCTGCTGAGAAAGCGGGTCAAGAAGGCGAGACGTCTCGGTTTCAGCCGGGAACTCTTGAATGCTTTGAAGTCAAAAGGCAGATCCCTTCGCCATCGCCGGCACAAATCTCGCGCGCGCAAATAGGATGAACTACAGATCTCTTTTTATCCGTGTTTCTGCAATCATTTTTGGTCTATCTCTGGGCCTAGGATTCGTTGTGGTTTTGAAATCCAGTCGCGGAAATAACCAACTCCCAACCGTTCATCCTGCTTCGAATCGAGTTCAAGGCCAGATCACCAAGTTCATTTATCACCAGACCCCATTTTATTATCCATTCAAGGCTAGAAGTACTCACATGCACACCCAAGAACCCTTCAGCGAAGTGTCTGAATTTGGAGCGCGGCACAATTCCCAGGGATTTCGCACCCCGGAATATACTTTGGCCCATCCACGAGATACATTTCGAATTCTGGTTCTGGGAGATTCCATTACGTGGGGGCAGGGCGTTAGGCAGGAAGAGACATTTCCACAGGTTTTGCAAGGATTGCTTCGACAGAAATGTCCGGACATCCATTTTGAATTGATCGGATTGGGCGTTCGCGGTCACAGACTTGTCGATAACCTGATTAAACTTCTTGTTCACGGCCAGTCTCTAAAGCCGGACCTGGTTCTCATTCAGGTCTGTGTGAATGACCTGGACTTCTACGACTACGTAGGCATATCGCGTTTTCAAGGCGTCACTGCCAGTAAGATCAAACCGGTACAAATACAAAAAGAGATATGGAAGGAAGGATCACTGGACTGGACTATATTCTCAGAATGTCTCGAAGCAATTGGCGATTGGTCTCGAACAAATTCAGTACCCGTAGGTTTTCTGTTCTTTCCAGTTGTCGATGTCGGCAAGGAGGGACACAACTTCAAACATTATAACATCCAGAAGTTTCCCTGGCTTACCGATTTTGAAAAAGTCATTGCCGAGGTCCGCTCCCGCAATTTTCCCGCAATTTTTCTTATGGATTACTTTCGAGAGAAAGCAGGAGATAACTTTTTGGCTGTTTCAAAAACGGATGGACATCCCAATGTCTATGCGCATCAATTGGCAGCAGAAGCAATCGCTCCGTTTCTTTACCGCGAAAAGCTTGTGCCATTTTCCAGATCCGGTCTCCAGGAAGCTGGCAATCACTGGGAGGTGGAAGAGAAGCTCCGTAAACAAGCAGCCAGGGACTGGTTACAATTTAGTGCCAGTTACGAAAAACAACTGGAATTCTTCAAGGCCTTAAAAAAACTTTATCCGAACGACCCCTGGATTACTATGGAACTTGCACTTGTCTATCATGGACTGCGGAGATGGGACGAAGCATTCCAAACTTATCTATCACTAACCGAGTTCGCTCCTTCGTTCGCGGCACCATGGTATCATATGTCTCTTTGCATCCAGGATCGCGCACAAAAAAAGAATTTTCTTAAACGAATGATTCAAATAGTGCCTGATCATAATTTGGCCATGCAGGATCTTATCCAGCTTTATCTGGCAGAGAATCAAGTTGCACCTGCGTGCGCCCTTTTGAAACGCCTCATGGAGATCCCTCAGAGTCAGGAACTATTCGATAGAAGTAAAGACTTGTATGAAAAAAACCGGTGTCCTGAGCGCCGGTAAAGCGATGGATCTCAACAAAAAATGACCTACAAGCGTTTTTCTCTTGTTGCTTGTGTGTTGTTCCTTGTGCTGAGTATCACTGCTGCCGTACTTACATTTGTGCGAGCCAGTGCCCAGCGTGGCGTGCAACGGAAGATTGGTCCTGTTGAAAAGGAAAGTCGCCGTCAGGCGGCTTCCTACACGGTTTACGAAACGACCTTTCGTTTCCCGTATCAAGCCAGAGCCTCTCTCAATATGATTATGACCTTTCCATTTACAAGAAACTTTGGATTTCATGACAAGCAAAATTCACAGGGATTCTGGACGCCGGAATACACTACCGCTCATCCGCCCAATACGTTCAGGATCCTGGTGATAGGGAACGGAATGACCTGCACAGTAAATTTGCCGCTGGAAGAAACTTACCCGTATTTATTAGCCGGCCTCTTGAACCGGAAATGCAAGAACTTCAAATCTGAAGTAATCTCGCTCTCCATAAACGGTCACAAGATGACAGACGAGGTCGTCAAGCTGTTTGCGCACGGTCAATACCTGAATCCGGATTTAGTTATCTTTCAGGTTGTTCCCAGTGATATTGAGTTTTACAGCTATCTTAGATTTTTTCACGTTCTGCAAAGGGAAAAGGAACACGAGCTTTATACTGCCAAGCAAAATGAAGTTTTTAGTGATCAATCTTTGGATTGGAAAATATTTTCCGAATCTCTGGCTGTGATTAAGAGCTGGTCGGACAAGAATTCGGTACCTGTTGGTTTTATGGTGTTTCCTCCAATTGATACGGGAAAAATGGGACGTAACTTCAATCACTATGACTCCCGGACTATGTCTTCCGGTCCGGTGTTCCAATTTTATCCAAAGTTTGTGACACACATTCAACAGAACGGTTTTCCTACACTGGATCTGCTTGTAACTTTTCGCGAGAAGGCAGGAGATCGATACCTCGCTTCTTCTCAAGTTTTTGGTGGCTTGAATCCTTACGCGCACCGGTTGATCGCTGAAACATTGATGTCTTTTCTATCTGAACAGAATATGTTCGGTTGTGATGCGAAAATACGGCCTGGAGATGGTAACTGGCCAAAGGAAAGTACACTTCGTGACATGGCAGCGAATGATTGGCTGAAATATAACGTGAGCCATGTTGAGCAGCTGAAGTTCTATCAGGAACTGCATCGGATTTATCCAAAGAATCCGTGGATCACCGCCCAGTTGGCGGATGTGAACTTCTTACTTCGAAAACGGGAAGAAGCCTACAATTTGTATAATTCGATGAATGAGATGGCGCCCGGTATTGCGGTACCCTGGTACCAAATGGCTGCCTCTACCCGTTTTCCCAAAAGAAAGGTTGACCTGATGCAAAAAATGCTGCAGACGGCGCCGGATCATGTCCAGAGCATGCAGGGTTTAGCCAGTTACTACACGGTCGATAAGGCCTGCGTGCTTCTAACCAGACTTTTGGAGATTCCGGTATCGAAGGAACAGCATAAAACGAACAAAATTCTCTACGAAAAAAACCAATGCGCACAGGTTCTTTCCTCAGTTAAATGAACGGACGCAACACTGTTCTTATTTTGCTTGCTATAATCGCGGCCGTTTTCCTGTTCCTGATGAATCTTTCCCCTTCTTCCCGTGACCTGGAATTCCTTCCGCAAAAATCACCCCGTTCTCCGCGATTTGTTCTCTTGTATGCGACCTGTTCTCTGAATAAGGACCTCCTGGCTCCCTATAACGGCTCGGTTCGGTATACGCCGAATCTAAAGTCCTTTGCAAAAGGCTCCACAGTTTTCCTGAAACACGAAAGCGAGTCCGGATTTTCAGGAGCGGGCTATGCCGGTCTTTTCTCCGGAACCTATATGTACAGGCATGGAGTTTATTACCATCCGCAAACCCTGGCGGACAGCAATTACTTGATTGCTGAAGCATTTCAGAAAAACAGCTATGAAACGTTTTTCTGGAACGCTCATACCCTGGCTTCCGCTGAACTGAACTTTGCGCAGGGCGTTCTTTCCCGGAATGTGATCCACCATGATCCAAGAATTGGGGCGTTAACAGCAACGGATCAAAGGTTCATGACCATTTTAAGACGACTTCGATCGCGGAAGACCTACAATGCCTTCCTTCAGGTCAACTTTTCGATGACGCATGCGCCTTATTCGGAAAATTCCAGTATCGCTGTTACAACATCATTTTGCGCAGAGTTTCCTGAAGAATGTAGCGGCGTTTCACGAGAGGATCTGATTCGCTATGTTCCCATCTATGCAAAAAACCATATGGATTTGCAGCTACAATTTGCAGCCACAATTAAATCGCTTGGCCTTGCGCCGGCCGAAGTAAAAAAACTGATCGATGTGGTAAGAGTGACTTATGAGTCGAGCGTTCGCATTCTTGACAGACGTTTTGGAGAGACAATTGATCTGATTCGGAAAGAGAAACTCCTGGATGAAAGCCTGATTATCTTCACGGCTGATCATGGCGAAATACTCTATCGCTCTGATTCTCCGTTTCAGTGGACACATGGGGGCCTGGAGCCGGAGGCGCTGGAAATACCACTGATGATTCGCGCGCCTGCTGGAACCGTGTTGCTCGATTACTATCCGAACGTTACCCGGGCCGTTGATGTGTTTCCAACTGTTGCCGGGCTCAGTGAAATCAAAATTCAGACCAGTGAAAAATTGGACGGCCAGGACCTCTCTGACGCGATGCAAGGAAAGGCAAATCCGCCTCAACTGATCGCGCTTGCTTGCACCGGTCTTTCTCATCCAGCTCAAGGAGTGCATAACGATCCGTACAGAATGGGAGTCCAGGCCAGAGAAGAGGATGTTTTTTACAGGCTGTTGACGATGCCAAACGGTTTATCACACATGTTTCCATTTCGTATGGGAGAGTTTCAGCTTGTCACTGAACGTTTTAATCCTGACAACCAGAATCATCGAAAGATGAAGAGTCAATTGCATGAATACAAAGACAAGCTCACGCGCGCGTATAAAGCTCCGACGGACGAATCGAACTGGGATCAAATTCGTGAGCAACTTCGCAATCTTGGCTATCTGAATTAGAATTATGGAGCGCGGACGTCCCGTCCGCATTACGGACCGCAGGCGTCCTCGCCTGCTAACCGAGGAGGCTGAAACATGAAGATCCTTGCATGGCTTTTCGGACTAGGTGGAATTTTTGCCTTTTGCCTGAGTGTGTTGATCAGACTGACGAACCAGAACCCCATTCTCAATGCAAATGCAAGCGGATGGTGGAGATCTTCTGTTGCGCTTATGGCAATCGCTATTTTCTTTTCTCTTCAGATGCGGAATGGTTCGTCAAAAGCCTCGCCCGATTCAGCGAAATAGAACTCAGCTACGTATTCTTGTTGAGCGTCGCTTTCAGTTTTTTTGCAATTTTTTCCGCAGCTGACTTCGTCAACGGCCTTTGGGGGTCGCCATGATAAACGCCCTTCGCAGGAATTTTTATTTGCGCTGTCGTGCCGGCATCTGCATGTTCATAGGTGGCAGTATAGTAGCCACCCGTTGGACCCGTTATGGATTTGAAACCCCAATGTCTTGACATATTCCCCTCCTTTGACACTAGTCAGTGATCAAACGTCACTATATCATTATCCCCTATGAAGATCGTAGTAATTGGTGCAGGTCCGGCCGGCCTTTATTTTGGGATTCTGGCGCGGAAAGCTCTTCCAAATTCAGACATAACAATTCTGGAAAAGAATGCTCCGGATGTGACATGGGGCTGGGGTGTCGTTTTCTCCGATGAGACTCTGGAGAATTTTGAGGAAGCCGATGAGGAGAGTTACCGTCAGATCATAGAGACATTTGCGCGGTGGGACGATATCGATGTGCATTTCAAAGGCCGGATGATCCGGTCCGGCGGGCACAGCTTCTATGGAATCCGCCGCACACGGCTGCTCGAAATCCTCCAGAACCGCTGCCGCCAGTTGGGTGTCCAACTGCTGTTTAACAAAGAAGTGGACCGCGCGGACAACAACGCCGATCTCGTTGTTGCAGCGGATGGAATCAACAGCAAAATTCGCTCGCAATACGCTGAATTCTTCCGTCCCAATATCCTCAACGGTAAAAACAAGTACACGTGGCTTGCCACCACAAAGATCTTTGAATCCTTCAAATTCTTTATCCATGAAAATGAACATGGCCTTTTCATTGTTCACGCTTACCCGTTTGATAAGGACATGAGCACCTTCATCGTGGAAACAGATGAGTGTTCCTGGCGCAAAGCCGGTCTTGCAAACGCAACCGAACAGCAAAGCGTTTCCTATTGTGAAACGTTATTTCAAAATGAGCTGGAGGGGCATTCCCTTCTTTCGAACAAATCTGCCTGGATCAGTTTTCGAAGGGTAAAAAACGAAGCATGGCATCATGAAAACATTGTTTTAATCGGAGATGCTGCGCACACCGCGCATTTTTCAATCGGATCGGGAACGAAGCTCGCGATGGAAGATTCGATTTTGCTTGCTCAATCGTTGAAAGAAAACAGCTCCATTCCCGAAGCGCTGCGCGCTTACTATGATCGCCGCTGGCTCGACGTTGCCAAACTGCAGAGAGCCGCAGAAGTAAGCCAGACGTTTTTCGAGGATCTTCAGCGGTGGAAAGACTTCGATCCGGAGCCATTTGCGTTCAAATTACTCTGTCGCAGCAAACGAGTCACGCATGAAAACTTACGTGTGCGTGATGAGAAATATATTGCGCGCGTGGATCAATGGTTTGCGGACCATAACGGATGCAAAGATGTCAATCCTGCGCCTCCGCCCATGTTTACTCCCTTTCAATTGCGTGAATTACGGTTGATGAACCGGATCGTCGTTTCACCGATGTGCCAGTATTCGGCGGATGATGGGACTCCGGACGACTGGCATCTGGTGCATCTGGGAACCAGAGCGATCGGTGGAGCGGCGCTGGTGTTCGCAGAAATGACAGACGTTTCGCGGGAAGGAAGAATTTCTCCCGGATGCGCCGGAATGTATCTTGCGGAACATATTCCTGCGTGGAGAAGGATCGTAGATTTCGTACACAAGAATTCGCGCGCGCACATCGGTATGCAGTTAGGTCACGCGGGACGGAAGGGCTCTACAAAATTAGAGTGGGAAGGAGGGGACCAGCCTCTGGAAGGGGAGAACTGGCCGTTGATGTCGGCGTCGCCACTTGCCTGGGCGGATTGGAATCAGCAGCCGCGTGAAATGAATCGTTATGATATGGAGCTGGTCATCGGGCAATTTGTGCGCGCTGCAGAAATGTCAAACGAAGCCGGTTTTGACATCCTGGAACTGCATATGGCCCACGGTTACCTGCTGGCTTCTTTTATATCTCCGTTGACCAACATCAGGACCGACGAATATGGCGGCACTGTGGAAAACAGGATGCGTTTTCCGCTGGAAGTTTTTGACGCCGTCAGAAAAGTCTGGCCCGCCGAAAAACCAGTTTCTGTGCGTATTTCCGCTCACGATTGGGTTCCAGGTGGAATGGATCCTGCGCAGGCTGTGGAAGTCGCGCGGCTGTTACGACAACACGGCTGCGACATCGTGGATGTATCGAGCGGGCAAACCTCTCCGTTGGCACAACCTGTTTACGGGCGCATGTATCAAGCTCCTTTTGCGGACCGGATTCGCAATGAGCTGAAAATGCCAACCATGAGCGTGGGGAACATTCAGAACTGGGATCACGTGAATACGTTACTGGTTTCCGGCGCGTGCGATTTATGTTGTCTGGCCCGCCCTCATTTGTATGATCCGTATTTAACGTTGCACGCAGCAGCTGATCAGAATTACGATGTGCCGTGGCCGAATCAATACCTACCCGCCAAACCCGGCCGAAAGAAGATGTAGTTGCAGAGCATTTGCCAAACGAATGTAGAAAACGCTGCTTAGTTGAATCATGCTTCTATCGAAAGCATTGTATGTTTAAGGTGGCAAATGCTCTGCCACTACGGTTATTCATATCTCAATGAAACCAGCGGATCGACTTTCGATGCGCGTACTGCGGGAATATAGCAAGCGAGAGCGGTAACGGCCAGAATCGCCATGGTAACAACCACCAATGTGAGTGGATCTCCGGGCCGGACCTCGTAAAGAAGTTTTGTCATCAATCGACTGAATCCTATTGCGCCGGCCAGACCTGCAGCCGCGCCAACGATCGCTGGAAGCATGCCCTGATTTAACACGAGCTGAATCACATCTTTTTTCTGCGCCCCCAGAGTCATTCGGATTCCAATCTCCTGTGTGCGGCGCGCAGTAAGATAAGAAACGACACCATAAATTCCTGCCATCGCAAGACACAATGCGAGCAGCGCAAATCCACCGAAAAGCATCATCGATAAGCGCCGTACTGCAATGCTTTCTTTTAACACTTCCTCCAATGTGGCAATTTTGAACACTGGAAGTTCCGGATCGAGACTCAATATTTCCTTCCGAACATTTCGAATGAGTGAATCCACCATGTTTCGGTCGGAATAGCGTATCACCAGCGTTACGTAAATCGCATGGAACTGAGCCTGCGGAATATAAAACTGCATCGGGGAATCTGTATCCAGTCCATACTGTTTGACGTCGCGCACCAGTCCTACAACCGTCCGCCACGGAGTTTCCTCATCAGGACCAGGACCGTGGTAAAGACGGATTCGCTTGCCGATTGGATTCTGGTCTTTCCATAATTGTTTTGACATCGATTCACTTACAAGAACAGCGAGCGGCGCTGTTTCAGAATCATTCATCGTCAAATAACGGCCGGCGACCAAAGGAATCTGCATCGCTTCCGTGTAGCGGGGCGTGACCACATACATGTCCGCAGATGGCTGATCGGCTGCTGCGCGGGGTTGTCCATCAACTGCTATGGTTCGCCCATCAAAAGCGGAGCTGAGCGGCAAAACGGTCGTTGTGCCCGCAGCCACGACTCCTGGTAAACGTTCCATCCTTTCAATCATTCGATGAAAAAACTTTGTGCGCTTCAGCTCTTCTTCATATTTGAAACCGGGAAGCCACACGTTCATCGTTAAGACGTTGGAAGTCTTAAATCCCGGATCCACCTGATACAATCGCGCGACACTCTGAATCAACAATCCGGCTCCCGCCAGCAACAGCAGCGCCAATGCGACCTCAGCACCAACCAATGTGTTCCGCATGCGTCCTTGAAAACGCCCGCTTGTTCCACCACGCCCACCTTCTTTTAACGCTTCCGTTAAATCAAATCTTGAAATTTGAAATGCAGGCGCAAGTCCAAACAGAAGACCTGCAATCAAAGAGGTCACAACGGTAAAAGTGATGACCTGAGAGTTTAATTGCGTGTTTTCAATTTGGGGAATGATTTCGGCGCCGACGTTTTTGATTGCATCCATGCCCCAATAGGCGAGAAGGATTCCGCAGATTCCGCCGGCTACGGTTAGAAAGGCGCTCTCGGCTAAAAGCTGGCGCACGAGGCGCCACCGCGGAGCGCCGAGGGACGTTCGGACAGCAATTTCCCGGTGACGCGTCGCGGCGCGGGCGAGGAGCAGATTGGCGAGATTCGCGCAAGCGATCAACAAAACCAATCCTGCTGCGCCGGTCAATAGAAATAAGGACGTGCGAAGATTTCCTACAGTATCCTCCGATATGTTGACAACATTAATTCCACGAGCGGTGTTGTCATCGGGATATTGTTTCTCCAAACGCGACGCGATGGCGTTCATCTCCGCCTGCGCTTCGGAAATAGAAACACCTTTTTTTAAACGTCCGATTGCGCGCAGGTGTCTTGCGCCGCGCTGAGTCTGATCATACGGTTCGGCAACGGGACGGTACAACTCAGCCTTTGAATCGATCAATGTTGTAGGCAAGGAATGCACTTCAGGTTTGAGAACTCCAACGATTGTGTAAACACGCAAATTCAGTTTGACGGTTTTACCGATGATGTTCGGATCACTTCCAAATTTGCGTTGCCATAAACCATGACTGAGAACAACAACGAAGTCTTTTCCTTCGTTTTGTTCCTCCGGCCGGAACACACGGCCCAGAACGGGTTCTGCTTTCAACGCTTTGAAATAACCGTCACCCACCTGCATTGCAGGAACGCGTTCCACTCCGTTGCCTGCGCCCGAAATAATCGGACGCCACCCTGTGAAAGTGCTGATTTCGTCAAAACTTTTGTTTTGCGCGCGGTAATCGGCAATGTCCGTTGCAGATACCTGATTTCGCAAGTTCAGAATCCCGCTTTTCTCCGTTCCCCAGACCACAACCAGCGTTTCAGGATCCGTATAAGGCAAGTCTTTTAAAAGAACGGCATGGACGATGCTAAAGATTGCGCTATTGGCGCCAATTCCAAGAGCGAGGATTACAATTGCAATCCAGGTAAACCCCGGATTCTTTTTGAGCATCCGAAAACCGTAACGAAAATCTTGCAAGATTCCATTCATGTCTGGTTAGACTCCGCCTTGATTCAAATGGTAGTGGCAGAGCATTTGCCAATGTTCGTGCATGGGCTTGTTATCGCGATGATGCCTGCGATAGCACGAATAATTTTCCTTGGAGCAAATGCTCTGCACCCTAAGGATGGAGCAGAGCATTTGCTGGACACATAGAACGTTGCCTACACACAAATTCTCCTGCTCGAAGAAGTTCAAATCCGAATTTCTGGACAATACTCTGCCACCACCAGTTCAACAGGTCCTACAGCAAAGCCTGTACCATCAGCCTCGACGGCAATGCGAAGTTCGATTGTTCGAAAACGGGACGAGACTGTCACCTCCGAACGACTTGGCGCCTTGGCGGTTTTACTAAAAACGGACTTGTAGGATGGAAAAATCGTCTTCGAAATTATCCGAGTTTTGCAAATCGCGAACGAACTGGAAGATCTGTTTCAGCGCGGTATCTTGCTGAACCGGCTCCGAAAGTTTTGCGATGAATTCATCCCGTTCCAGCATGGTGCCATCCGGTTTGTTAACTTCATAGACACCATCACTGTAGAGGAACATTTCAGCGTAAGGTTCCAGGTCCAGCGATGCGCTCTTGTAGGGAATGCCTGACATGGCGCCGACAACAAGACAGGGTGTCGAAAGTTGGACCGGCCGCGCCGAGGCGCGGTCTGCTCCGTTCAGAATTACTGCCGGCGGATGACCTCCGCTCGCATAAGTCAGCTTGCGGCCGGATTTATCGTACACCCCGTACCACATTGTGAAATACATCCGGTTGTTGTTTGCCATGGGAAATGCTTCGTTGAGCCCCGCCAGCACCTGCGCGGGCTCACGGAAATTTGTATCCGGCAAAGATTGGGACCGCACTACATTGATGACAGATACGGAAAGCAACGCCGCTCCTACACCGTGGCCGCAAACGTCCAGCAAGTAAATCGCAAAATGATTCTCATCAATCCAGTGATATCCGAAAGAATCGCCTCCTAATTGTGTAGAAGGAATAAACATCCAATCGGTTTGAATCTGCCCTTCCATGCGTGCAGGAAGCAAAGATTTGACATATTCAGCGGCTTCTGCAAGTTCCGCTGCGAGCCTCTGCTGGCTGCGAAAGAGTGCCTGATAAGCTTCGTTGCGCTGAAGAAGATTGATATAAGCCCGCGAGTGATACCGGATCCTGGCAATCAATTCAATTTTATCCGGCAGTTTTACCAGGTAATCGTTGGCTCCCAGTGCGAAAGCTTCCGCTTTAATGACAGGTTCCTCTTTTGTGGAGAGCACAATCATGGGAATGTCCCTGGTTTGTTCCTGAGCCCGAAATTGCCGGACCAGAGTCAGACCGTCTACTTCCGGCATAACCAGATCCTGCAGGATTACGGTGGGTGAAACGCTGAGAGCGGTATCAAGAGCTTTCGTGGGGTCGTTGCAAAAGTGGAACGAAATGTCTTTCTCGCCAGAAAGCATTCGCCTTACGGCTTCACCAATCATTGCCTGATCATCGACAAGCAGCACAGTGATACTATGCTCCGTCATCGGCGTTTCATTTTCCATTACATCCCTCCTTTTTAACGCAGAGGCGCAGAGATCGCAGAGAAAAAAATTATAACTCCGCGTCTCTGCGTCTCTGCGTTAAATGAAGCCATTCCAAAAGTGCAGCAGCGATTTCGTCGTCCGGAAGAATTTTTTCTGCTGCTTTTAGTTCTGCCGCCGCTTTGGGCATTCCATAAACAATACTCGTCTCTTTGTCTTGAGCAATGGTCATCCAGCCGCTTTTCCGGAGTCTCAACAATCCTTCTGCGCCATCGCGACCCATTCCGGTGAGTAGGACCGCGGCGCCATAACCTTTCCAGTTTTCCACAAGACTGCGGAAGAATACATCAGCCGAAGGGCGGTACGGATGCTCTTTTGGCTCGCTCGTGTAAATCAGATTTCCAGAAGCCGCCAGGATTAAATGTTCATTGGTTGCTGCCAGCAGGACCTGATGTTTGTCCGGCTTGTCGTAAGCGCGAACCAGTTTTACCGGCAGCGATGTTTCATCCGTTAACCATTCCGCCAATCCTGGCGCAAACTCCGCGTCGACATGTTGAACAATCACAATCGGCGCAGAAAAGTCCTTCGGCAGCTTACGCAAAATTTTCGCTACTGCGAGCGGCCCGCCTGTGGAGGCCGCAATCGCGACAAGAGTTTGTTTCACTTCCTGACGCGCTGCCGCAAAGGCCCCCGAAGATTTCAAATCCTTCCAGGGATGTTTTCCTATCAACTTTGCAATGGTGTCGATTTTTGATAGCAGATTGTTCGCGCCTTCCAATCCACCCGCGGTTCCCAGAACCGGTGTATTCACAGCATCGAGGGCCCCAAATCCCATCGCAGCGAATACTTTAGAAGCATTCCCGCTTACGGTTGCAGTGACAACCAGAATTGCGCAAGGCGAATTCTGCATGATCTGCTTCGTGGCTTCCACACCATCGAGAACCGGCATGATCAGGTCCATTAAAATGAGATCCGGAGTATCCGCAGCGCATTTACTGACCGCTTGCGCGCCGTCATATGCAATCCATGCGATCTCAAAGCGTTGCACAGTAGAGACAACTCTGCGCAGGGCTTCGACAGCAAGAGGCATGTCATTGACGATCGCAATCCGCATTTCAGGCTTCTCCAATCAATTCAATGATTGCGTTCAGGAACGTTTTGTCATGAAAACTTGTTTTCGACAGAAATCTATTCGCTCCTGCCTGCAAAGCGGCCTGTTTCTCTTCTTCGCGTTCTTTGTAGGAGACCATCACCACCGGTATCTGCTGGAGTTTTGCGTCTGCGCGGATCCGTTTGATTAATTCGGTTCCATTCAGGCGCGGCATGTCCAAATCGGTGACCACGAGAGCATAACTCCCGGTCTTGAGAGCATTCCATCCATCCATTCCATCGACTGCTACTTCTACTGCATACCCGTGGCTCTTGAGAAGTTTCCGTTCCAGTTCACGGACCGTTAGCGAGTCTTCCACCACCAGAATCCGCTTTTGCGAGGTCTCTGTTTCCGCATCTCCCGAAACTTCCGATGCTTCAAGCAGCAGCTGATCGATGCTGCGGAGCATATCTTGAACATCCAGAATCAAAACGGGAGAGCCATCTTCAAGAATGGATGCTCCATGAAGGTCCTTCACTTTTCCGAGTCTTGCATCGATGGGCCGCACCACAAGATCCTTCTGCATACGAAATCGATCTACCACAATGCCATAACGGCTCAATGCATCGCTCACAAGAACCACGGAAACGCTTCCGTCGATTTTTACGGGGTTCAGTTCGAGAATTTCTGTAGCGGGAACAAGCCGTATTCTCTCATCATTGTATGGTAGAAATTGCTCGTTCTCCGCCTTTTCCAATTCATCGATTGAAATGATCAGCGTTTTATCGATCCTTGAAAGTGGAAACGCATACAATTCACCGGAAATTTCAACGATTAACGCGCGAAGAATAGAAAGCGTGATGGGAAGCTGCATATGAATGGTCATACCTTCACCCTGCCGGGAAAACGCCTGCACCAGCCCGCCAACTTCGCGCACCATGTTATAAACAATATCCAGTCCCACTCCCCGGCCTGATAATTCCGTGACCTGATCAGTTGTGGAAAATCCAGGAAGGAACAGGAACTCCAACATCTCCTTTTCCGAGAGCCGATCCATCATTTCCACAGTCACGAGTTTTTTGTCTAACAATTTCTGCCGCAACCGTGAAAAATCAACGCCGCGTCCATCCTCTGATATCTGAATGTGAAGGACTCCGCCTTTGTGAGATGCTTCCAGCAAAAGCGTTGCTTCTTCCGGTTTTCCGGCTGCGATTCGTTCTTCAGGCGTTTCAATTCCGTGATCGATCGCGTTGCGTAGAAGATGATTCAGTGGAGCTTCCAGTTTTTCTAGAATGTCGCGATCAACCTTGGTTGATTTTCCCGCGATCTCAAATCGCACCTTCTTGCCGAGTTTCCGGCTGGCATCGCGCACCATTCGCGGAAAGCCTTCAACGCCGTCACGGAAAGGCCGCATTCTGCTGTCCAGCACTTCACGATACAGGCGTTTTGTGATGTTCACAGCCCGGCGCGAATAAGTTTCTAATTCGGAATAGCGAAGGCCGATGTTCCGGTGAATTTCTTCCGCCTGTCGAAGCAATTCCTCCGCAAACGCTTTACTGCCCGGCTCTTTTGACATTCCCTGAAAGAGAGTGACTTCGTTCATCAATTCCTTCTGCTGATTTTTCAATAATCTCAAAGACTCCACGAATGTCTGGAGAGTGCTTGCGGCAACAGAAGTTTCGGCTGCATATGCCAGTAGCCGGTTTAAGTTTTCTGCCTGAACGCGCACGGTTCGAGGATCTGAATCCCTGGCAACCTCTACCTTCGGCGCGGCCGGCTCTACCGGACGTTCCGCTTTGCCGCTGGCCAGATCAACAATTCGTGCAACAAGCGAATCCGTTTCGGCACCTTGTTCTTGGATCCAGGAGGGTAGTTCCTGTTCTTTGAGAAGTCTGATCCGGTTCAAGAAATCGATTCCCTGCAAGACAACGTCCATCTGTTCCGGCCTGAGTACAATCTTTCCTTTTTGCGCAGCTACAAAACAATCTTCCAGCGCATGCGCAACCTTCACTGCGGGATCGATCTGGACAATTCTTGCGGCTCCTTTCAGCGAATGAGCCGCTCTCATCAACGATTCAAGAACTTTGGTTGACGCAGGATCCTTTTCGAGTGCCAGCAATCCTTCATTCAGAATCGACACCTGGTTTTCCACTTCGGTGCGAAACAAATCCAGCATTGAAAAATTGCTCAGATCGTTGTCCTGATTCACTCTAACCCCTGCTCCAATTTTTGAAACAAAAGATTTTCGTCCAGAACGTCGAAAGTTCTTCCTTGCCATTCCAGGATTCCACGCGATGTTCGTCCTGCATCTTTGAGCGGAACAACTTGATTGGGAGGAAATCGATGCAAAGCGACCACCTCGTCCACGACAAAAACCCATGACTTTGCATCTTTCTCCACAACCACCATTCGGGAGTAAATCCGCGCTAATCTTCTTTCTGAATCCGGTTCAAGTCCCAGCAAGTTACGAAGATCAACACATAGATGAAGCATTCCATGTATGTTAACGATCCCAAGCAGAAGCTCATCCGTGCGATGAGGAATTTTGTGCACCTTGCGAAGATCAACGATTTCTCGGACGATCGGAGCAGGCAGCGCGAGCCAGATGTTTCCAAAGCGAATCACTACCGCGGAGAATGTGTTCTTCTGCCTTGCTTCCTTTTCGCGAGCAAGACGGGCGCTCCATTCCTTTATGTAATTCTTAGCCGGCTCCATAGTTAATCGTGGATCATAATCGTGATCTTAATCATGGTTCTATCGATCATGAATTTCGATTGCGATTACGATCACGATCAAGATTACGATCCATGATTAAGCTTTTGCGATGCACAAACGCGTTTAAAGGAGTGATCGGGCGAAATAACGGGCTTAGGAAGGGACCTGCTTCCGCATGTCCGGTAAACAGTAAGCCATCCTCGTCCAGAAGCCGTCTCAAGGTCAGCATCATTTTGTTTTGCGCCTCTGCGTGAAAATAGATGAAGAGATTGCGGCAAAAAATAATATCGTATCTTGTTTTCAATACTGCCGGAGGTTCTTGATGAACATTCCAGAGACAAAAATTCACCATCGACAGAATATTTTTCTTTAGCTGAAAATCTTGCTGATGCTTTTCAAAATACCTGTCCTGATGCGTGAGAAAGAAACCACGAAACGAATTCGGTGTATAAGTTCCGGTTCGCGCTTTGTCGAGCGCTCTAGCGTTGATATCAGCTCCGTCGATTACGAATTGTTCAGGCAAAAGACCGGCATCCAAAAGTGTCATCGCAATTGAGTATGGTTCTTCGCCCGTAGAGCAGGGCACGCTCAGGATTCGCAATCGATTCTTCCGTGATGTTTGATCCTGAACCCAGCGTTTCAAATAATGGTACGCCTCCGGATAGCGAAAGAACCAGGTTTCGGGAACGAGCACTTGCTCCAGTAAGTAGTCGAATTCGGCTTCCGAGCTTTTCAAGATTTCCAGATAGCACGCAGCGTCATCGATCCGTTTCTCCGATAGGATCCGGTCGACCGCCCGACCGATCATTCGGGGAGTGGAATCCGGATCCAATCCAACCGAATCCCGCAGATAAGATTCGATCTCCGGAACAATGTCAGTCACGGAATGTGGCGCGGACGTCTCGTCCGCGGAGCTTGCGGGCGGGACGCCCGCGCTACTTTGTTTCATACTTTAAATCGTTCCACTTCTTCTTTGAGCGTTGACGAAGCCGAGTTGAGCTGGTTTGTAATTTGATTCAACGACCGGACGGATTCTGCCGTGTAGTGAGCGGCATCACTCAAATGAACCATGGCTTCACTGATTTGCTCGGCTGCCACATTTTGCGAAAGGATTCCCTGTCTTACCTGTTCATATTGAGGCGTTAACGCTTGAACGCGTTCAATAATAAGCGAAAACTCGCGGCTCACTTTTTGAACCTTATCCACACCCTTATGAACTTCCTGTGTGAATGATTGGACGCTTGTGACACCTGCATCGACGGCACTCTGCATCTCTTTGACGATTTGCTCAATGTCCATCGTTGCGTAACCGGTTTGATCGGCCAGCCGGCGGATTTCCGAAGCGACCACGCCGAACCCGAGTCCGGCATCTCCCGCTTTTTCCGCTTCAATTGCGGCGTTCAAGGAGAGGAGGTTGGTCTGGTCAGCGACAGTATTGATGGTAGTTACGACTGTGCTGATTACCGCCGCTTTTTCATTCAACGTTTGCAGTTTGGCCGAAATCGAACTGGTTGCAGTCACAAGTTTTTGCATCGCCGATTCCATTTCTTCCAATCCCGAGCGTCCGGATTCCACGAGCGTCGTGGTCCTGATGGATTCCTGTGCAACATCAGTAATCGTACGTACAAGATCTTGAGATGTGGTAGAAATCTGTTTGCTCGTGGCAACCACTTCATTCGTGGATGCTGCCTGTTCGTTTACAGTTGCCTCCAGCTGACGGGCGGCGGCTGCAATCTGACTGGAAGAAGAACTTACCTCCGAGCCGGAATCTTTTACACCGCTGATCAATCGTAATAGACTCCCGGTCATCCTGGAGAATCCGCGGGCCAGTATGCTCACTTCATCCTGCGCTTTTTCTTCGGCGGTAAGCTTTACAGTGAGATCTCCATCTGAAACGGTGCGAGCGATTTCCGTGAGCTGAACAACCGGCTTAGAAAGGGAGGATGCGATTGTCAAGGCAAGAAGTAGAACAAACAGTAGAACGACGATTCCACAAAACAACATCAGGTTTCGCTGGTATGTTAAAGGCGCAAAGAATTCGCCAGTATCCATTTTGACGACCATTCCCCAGTGGAAATAAGGCAGATAGCGCCAAACCCCCATCACTTCCTTGCTCCGGTAATCCAGCAGGATTCCATCCCCGCGCTCTCCTTCTGAGGCTTTGACAATGGGCACGTCTCTGCCGAGCCCGATCGGTATACGGTACTGAAACGCGGCGTCCGGACGGTACCGGGTGGGGGCCACGAAAAGGACTTCGTTTCCTATGAGCGTCCCCAGCACGGTTTCCCCTGTGTCTCCCAGACCTGTGTAGTCCTCTACAATATTAGAAATGAGCCGGTTATCCATTTGGAGAACGACGACACCCTGAATGATTCCATCGGTAAAAACAGGAGCGGCGATATAAGCGACGGCTGCTTCGTTCTCCGTGTCATACTCAAAATCCGAGAACTCGGTTTCCAGAAGTGTTTTGGCGCGATCAAAGACTCCAGCCAGCTCAGAAGCTCGAAGATTGGGATCGTAGAGATTGGCTCCGGCAAGGGATCCGCATTGGAGGCAAAAGAGAATATTGCCGGCATTGGAAATCAAAATGAGATCATTGTAACCGTAGGTAGTAGCGTAGGCCTGGAAGAAGGGACGCACTTCGCCCAGCATCGTTTCTATTGAATCCGGGCTGCTTGCCTGAAATCTTCTAAAGGTCCGGAGGATATCGGGCGTCGTTGCCAGTGTCGTGACGTCCTTATTTCGCTCGGACGCAAAGAATGCAACTTGACTGACTTTGTTATTAGCGATTGTAAGAAGATGGTCGCGCAGCGCTTCTGTTACAGATTTCTTTGAGATGCTGTAGGTCAGATAAAGAATAACTGTGAGCGGTACCAGCGCAATCACAAGAAACCAGAATACAAGCTTTGAAGCAATCGATCTTTTCGTTAGATTACGCCACATACTTTTTCAACCAAGCGACGCGAAAGACGCATCGACGCGCCGCGCGAAGACGATTCATTTCCCCCATTTTCTTCCCCAGCCCCGATAAAGATGGTCCAAAAAATTCTCCCATTGCACTCGCGATCGATATGCCGGAAAGGGAATCGGTCTTACCGAATGCTCCGAGCTCCAGACCGTATCAAGCTGACCATCTTCCCGGATTCTGCCGATGCGCACCGGCTTCCAGGTATGTCGCGTCGTACCATCGACGTAAACAATTCCTCCGGGAGCTTTATAACTTTGATCAGTGATTCTCTTGCGAATGCTGCTCACATTGTCACTTTCTCCTTCTTCGACCGCCTGTGCCCAGAGATAGACACTGAAATACGCTGTCTCAATCGGATCAGCGGTAACCCGCGTGTCGCCGTAACGGCCCTTAAACCTTTTAACGAATTCACGATTTTTGGCGTTGTTCAGGCTTTGAAAATAATTCCAGGTTGCATAATCACCTACGGTGTCCTGGATATTCATGCTACGCAGTTCTTCCTCTGCGATGCTGAAGGACATGATTGGTATTCGATCGGAAGAAATGCCCGCGTTACGCAAGGCACGGAAGAAAGCGATATTGCTGTCACCATTGATCGTATTCAAGATCACATCAGGGCCGGCTTGCACTATCTTGTTAACGATTCCATCCACATTTTTGCTTCCCAGGACTAAATATTCCTCACCCACGACCTGCCCTTGCAGCGAATTCAGCTGATCCCGAATCATTGCATTGGCAGTGCGCGGGAAAACATAATCCGAGCCCACCAGAAAGAATTTCTTGCCGAGATGATCCAGACACCATTTCACAGCCGGGATGATCTGTTGATTGGGGGCTGCGCCTGTATAAATGATGTTGGGAGAATCCTCTAGTCCTTCGTACTGAAGCGGGTAGATCAAAAGATGATTGTGTTTCTCAACAATCTCTTTTACACTCTTGCGGCTAGCGGAAGTCCAGCATCCCAAAATTGTGCTCACTTTTTCTTCAAGAATGAGACGCTCTGCTTCGCGCGCAAAAGTGGGCCAATCGGAACGCCCATCGGCAATAATTGTCTGGATCTTTCGCCCTGAAATTCCACCCCGGTCGTTGATTTCCTCTACCGCCATGTTTACCGCGTCTACCATCGATCTTTCGCTGATCGCCATGGTTCCGGTCAGGGAATGAAGAACACCGAGTTTGATCGTTGACCCTTCCTTTTTTCGAAGGAACTGCCACCATACTGCGAAACCCACCATCAGTACCAAAAGTACGGTCAGTATCTTACGGAACATATGAGTCTTTCATTTTCATGATTCTGCGGTTCTGAAGCGGGAGACTTCGGTTTGCAAGGATTTTGCCGCTTGATTGAGTCGATCTGTGATTTCATTCAGCTCGCGCACCGATTGCGCCGTCTGCTGGGCGGAATCATTAAGCTGCATCATGGACTCGGTGATCTGTTCTGCTCCAATGGTTTGCTCCTTCATCGATTCGGTAACAGCATCAAAGCGGGGAGCCAGTGTGTGGACTTGCTGGATGATGCGGGAAAGTTGGATGCCGACAGTGTCAATACTTTCAACTCCCGTTTGCACTTTTTCGGAGAACTGTTCGACGCCGGAGACGCCTGCATTCACAGCGTTGTGCATCTCTCTCACCATTCGTTCAATTTCCAAAGCGGAGACCGATGTTTGATCTGCGAGCCTGCGGATTTCTGAAGCAACCACCGCAAATCCCGGTCCGGCTTCGCCCGCTTTCTCCGATTCAATCGCTGCGTTCAGCGAAAGAAGGTTGGTTTGATCAGCGATTTTTGTGATCGTTTTTACCACTCCATTGATTTTGTCGGCCTTTTCACGGAGCAACGCAAGGCGGGAAGAGATCATGCCGGTGCTTTTCACGAGATCACGCATGGTCATTTTCATTTGTGCCAGACCGGTCTGTCCTGTTTCGATCAGAATGCCCGTATCGTCTGTTACGGAACGAACTTCCTGCATTGTGTTTGTCAGTTCGTGGGAAGTTGACGAGATTTGTCGCGCTGTGGCAACCACGTGGGTCGTGGAAGCCGCCTGTTCATTCACGGTTGCTTCCAGTTGTCTGGCCGCGGCGGCAATATGCGTCGAAGATGAGGTCACCTGAATCCCGGATGTCCGCACACCTTTCAAAAGTTCTAATAAGTTAGAAGACATATCGCGGAAAGTACGGGCAAGCGTTCCGATCTCATCGCGTGAATCGATTTTGAAACTGCTGTTCAGATTTCCTTTACCGACTTCCAGTAACGCCTCTTTCAAACTGGTGACCGGCCTGGTAATGGATTTTGACAGCGTATAAAAAAGAAAGATGCCAAGCGTTAGGGAAATTCCGGTTACCAGAAATGTTGCAAGGCGAAAATCTTCATGAGACTGATTGGATTCTTCTACCGCGGAACGAACCACCTTTTCCATAATCGGTTCGACACCCTCGGAAGCTTGTTGCATGATTCGAAGGAGCTCTTCCTGTTCCTGCTGAGAAGTTCCGGACCGGACCGCTTGCAAAAGCCGTGTAAATGTCTCTTCGTAGGTATTTACAAGATTTTGTAACGCTCCCACGTTCACTTCACCCGGCCGCGCGAAAGCCCTCAACTCGGCAAGGTAACTGTTCATGGCTTTCATGGATGCCTGGTGCTTTCTCACATTCGGGCTCACTCCTCTTTGCAAAAATTCCGCTGAAGAAAGGTCGTCCAATCGGGCCTCCTTTTCCGATCTCAACGCCTTTAGCATTTCGATTTGAATGCTGTACGCCAGACGTCTGATTTCTGTACTTCGATAGCTTTTCTTCCAGTAATGTGTCTCCAGCAAAATTTCAGGAACAGCGATCAATAAGAGGGTGAACAATGCGCTGAGCAGGATTTTTGTGAGAAGGCTCCAATCCTTGATCGATTTCATCGGGAAAGGAAATTATACACGTGATACAATCACTCCTCCCATGTGGTCCGTTATCAAACGTTTACTGCTTGGACTGATTCTCATCACCATCGCATCCTCCGTCCTCCTTCTATCCGACCTGCATCATCGTAAATCTTCTTCGGAACCCACTAAGAAATGGAGAATTCTCCTGACTTTGCTGGTGGAAGCTCCTCCGATGGAGGAAGCGCATCAAGGGATGATGGAAGGGTTAAGACAATCAGGGCTTGTTGAGGGTCAGGATTTTGAAGTCGTAGTCCGGAATGCTCAGGGCGACATGCCCACTCTGAACAGCATTCTGGACACCGCTGCGGTTGAAAAAACCGATATGATTTTTACGATTACTACACCGGCTCTTCAAACCGCAGTGAACAAAATCAAGAACAAACCCATTGTTTTTAGCCTCGCTGTGAACCCATCCAGTTGGGGTGGGTCGAAGAATGATCAGGATCACACACCAAACATGACCGGAGTCTATGTCAGCAGTCCCTTTCAAAAGATGATTGATGTGATCCGTGAATGTTTTCCGAAGGCACGTCGAATCGGTACGCTCTTTTCGCCCGGGGAAGCGAACTCAGTTTATGTAAAGGATCTGTTTACTACTCTTGTTCAGAAAAACGGACTGGAGCTCGTTGTGCTTCCTGTGAATTCCAGCGTGGAGATTTCTGAAGCCGCAGCATCTCTAATTGGTCGCGGAATTGATGTCTTCTGCCAGATTGGTGACAACGCATCTTCTGCGGGCTTTCCGAGCATTGTGCTTGCAGCGCGAAAGTCAAAAATTCCACTTTTTTGTTTCAGCACATTTCAGGCGCGTCAGGGGGCATTGATCAGCGTGTCAAACGATCATTTCGACAGCGGACGCGAGGCAGCATTGCTTGCAGTACGGATCATGCGCGGGGAGAGTCCCGCATCCATTCCGCTTCAGCCGGCTCGAACAGTGACAATCGCAGTAAATACGAAAGTGGCAAAAGAAAATGGTTATACACTGCCGGATGCTCTGGTCAACAGCGCGGATGAAATCATCGGCGAAAAAGTTAAAGAACGATCTCTCAGCAAGAAGTGGAATATTCAACTCGTGGAGTATTCGAACATATTAGATGTAGAAGATTCGGAGAAAGGAATTCGAGATGGTTTCAAAAAAGCAGGATTGATGGAAGGTCGCGATTACACGTTGAAGGTTCGCAACGCGCAGGGAGATATGGTGACTCTAAGCACGATGATAGACAGCGCAGTTTCAGAAGGAGCTGATCTCCTGATGACGATGTCCACTCCCACGTTGCAGGCTGCGATCAAACGCGCAGGAAAACGTCCCATCGTCTTTACACTTGTTGCCAGCGCTGTTGCCGCCGGGGCCGGTAAATCGAATGAAGATCACCTCCCGAACGTGACTGGTGTGCTGACAACAAGCGCTTATGAGGAACTGGTTGCTGTGATTCGTGAATCCATGCCCCATGCAAAAAGGATTGGAACGCTCTTTGTGCCATCCGAAATCAATTCGGTATACAACATGGAGCAGACAGCAAAGGCCGCCTCAAAGTCGGGCATGCAGCTGATCACAGTTCCAGCGAATACAAGCGGCGATGTCTCCGATGCTTCTTTGTCATTGATGAGCCAGCGGATCGATGCCGTCTGTCAGATTGCAGGAAACTTAACTGCATTTGCTTTTCCGAGTCTTGTTCAAGCTTCTCAACGTTCCCGGCTTCCGATTTTTGCTTTTCAAACTAATCAGGCTTATGAAGGCGCTTCCATTGTGGTGGCACGGGATTATTATGATGGAGGACTGGACGCGGCTGAAATTGCGACGCGAATTATGCGCGGTGAAAGTCCTGCGAAGATTCCTTTTCAACCGCTGCGGACAACCCGGTTGCTCGTAAATCAGAAAGCAGCCGCTCAATGTGGATTGAAAATTCCCGAGACGATTTTGAAACGCGCAGAAAAAATAATAGGAGAATGAGAATTAACCGCCAAGACGCCAAGTCGCCAAGTTAAAATAAATTCATTTATTGGCGCCTTGGCGGTTCAATAAATATGGAAATACGGAAGCAACAAAAAGGCGATGTAGTTGAGTTTAAGATCGATGGAAGACTGGATGCATACTGGTCAGACCATTTATCCGGTGAGGTCGGTTCAGCGATCCGTGCAGGCATTCATCATGTTCGGTTGGATTTGTCCGATCTGACTTATATTAGTTCAGCCGGCATTCGCGTTTTGCTGAATTTCTATCAGCAGTTGAAAGCAATCCAGGGTTCACTGATTGTTGTTCGTATATCGGAACCGGCACGCGCAGTTCTGGATCTGGCCGGCTTACTGCAATTCTTGAGCCCTGCCGAAGCGGTAACCTCTGCCCTGCAGATGCCAGGAAAATTACTGGAGCGCGGGAATGCCACGTATGAATTCTTCTCGTTAAAGGAGAGCGCAGTTTTGCGTTGCAAAATTCTCGGTGACCCATCTCTGCTGGAAGGTTGCCGTTATGACGAATCGCATGCGCGCAAAGTTGCGTTGTCGCCATCAACGTTCGGTCTGGGATTGGGCGCGTTCGGCGGCGGTTATCAAGAATGCCGCGATCGTTTCGGTGAATTCCTGGCCGTTTCAGGCACGGCTGTCTATCTTCCGACCGATGGAACGAACGTTGCCGATTATCTTGTCTCCTCCGGTAAATTCGTGCCGGAGCTGACTATCCTGTACGGTCTCTTTTGTGAGGGGAACTGGCGAAACCTTGTCCGTTTTCAAGCCCGCGGGGAGTCCGGTTCGGTCAAGTTGTCGGAAATCGTTTCTTTCGCGCTTGAATTTACAAAAAAGGAATCGCTGGCGATGGTGATCGTTTCTGAAACTGCAGGTCTTGTGGGAGCCGCTTTATCGAAACCGCCTGTTGGATCCGTTTCCGCTTCAGCTCCCTATCATTATCCGGATACGGTCGAGTGGCTATCGTTTACAGCAGAACGAGCTCACGCGAAGTCTCTCACACTCGTTTGTGGCGTCATCACCAAAGGCCGGGAGGCCGCTTCCATTTTGAGATGGATGGATCAGACAGAGAAAGTTGCAGGTCATTTTCATGCTGCAGCATTTCCTTACTCACCGTTAAAGAAAGGAAGGATCGATATGGCGGAAACCGTCAGCCGGCTCTTTGAATCGAATCGAGTGGAAGGCGTACTTCATCTGATTCAGGATGACCGTGAAATTAGCGGAGTCGGCGAAAGTGAATTTGTTCGCGGCGCGTGTTGGGTCAGCCCGATAACAGAATTTTTGGAAGAACGATGACACTATTGGTCGGGGCTATTACGATGGGACTAATCCTGTCATTGCTGGCAATCGGCGTCCTCATCAGTTTCCGGATTTTCAGTTTTCCCGATATCACTGCTGAAGGTTCAATCACTTTTGGCGCCGCGATCGCCGCGATCCTGCTCGTTCACGGATTCAATCCATGGTTCGCGAGCGGGGCCGGCTTCGCCGGTGGTTTTCTGGCAGGAATTACGACGGGGGTCCTGCACACTCGTTTCAAGATCAATGGTTTGCTTGCTGGAATCCTTGTGATGACCGCGCTTTATTCCGTTAATCTTCGCGTGATGGGTAAAAGCAATGTACCGTTGCTCACAGAAACCACGATGGCCACTTATTGTGAAAAAGTTGGACAGGCTCTGTTGCCCGGTGGGATTGGTATTATGATCGCCGGCTGGGAAATCTCCATCCGGGATGCTTTTGTTTTGCTGTTTGCGTTTCTGGTGGCCCTGTTCATGGGTGGAATTCTGTTTCTTTTTATGCGTACAAATCTCGGCACTGCAATGAGAGCCACAGGAGATAATCCCCAGATGATGAAAGCTCTCGGTGTGAATGTAAATCACATGATCGTACTGGGTCTGGGAATTTCAAACGGTTTTATCGGCCTCTCCGGCGCTTTGCTCGCTCAATATCAGGGTTTTGCGGACGTGCAAATGGGAATCGGTATCGTTGTTCTTGCACTTGCCAGTGTAATCATTGGCGAAGCGCTTGTGGGGAGTCATCGTTTGGGTTATACGATTGCAGGGGCAGTGATGGGTTCCGTTTTGTTCCGGTTACTGGTGGCGATTGCGTTGCGGTGGGGACTCAATCCAAACGATCTGAAATTGATCACCGCCATCTTTGTTTTCATCGCTCTGATCTTGCCGCAATTGCTGGGGAAGCTCAAGAAACATGCTGGAAGTACAAAAAGTATCTAAGACTTTTTATCCGGGAACCGCTAATGAAGTGCCGGCTTTGCGTTGTGTGGATTTTGTTTTGGAGAAAGGTTCTTTTGTGATCATTATTGGAACCAATGGCTCCGGCAAATCGACTTTACTCAATGCTGTTGCAGGCACGTTCCCCATTGAGGAAGGTGCAATTCATTTAGGTGGAAGAAACATCACGAATTGGCCGGAACATCGTAGAGCAAAGATGATCGGACGGGTTTTTCAAAATCCTTTTACCGGCACGGCGCCCAATATGTCGATTGAAGAGAATCTTGCGCTTGCGGCAAAGCGCGGCTTTCCGCGCGGTTTGAGTTGGGCTCTAGCCAGTTTGCTGAGGACACAGTTCAAAGAGCGTGTTCGCAAACTGAACATGGGCCTGGAAAACCGTCTGGACAATTCAATCGGCACTCTTTCCGGTGGCCAGCGCCAGGCGTTGACGCTTTTGATGGCCACGTGGGTACGGCCCGAGCTTCTTTTGCTGGATGAACATACCGCGGCTCTCGATCCCAAAAGCGCCGATCAAGTGATCCAGCTCAGTCAGGAAATTATTTCTGAGCAAAAGTTGACAACCTTGATGGTGACACATTCGATGCTTCAAGCCGTGAGTCTCGGGGACCGTCTGATCATGATGCATAAAGGAAGGATGATTCACGATTTCCAGGGAGCGGAAAAGAAGCGGTTGAAAGTGGAGGATCTGCTCGCGCGCTTTCAAGACGTTCGCCGCAAAGATCAAATGGATGAATCCACCGCAGAAATGCTCCGCAAAAAATACATTTGATTTCACCGCAGAGGACGCTGAGAACGCAGAGAAAAATCGGATTTTCTTTCCTCCGCGCTCTCCGCGTTCTCTGCGGTGAAAAATGTCGAAATCTTGGGCTCCCGTTCGTCTTACCGGTACAAGGAGGAACTGAAAATGGCAACGTACATGCTTCTTTTGAAAAGTGGAAAGTTCGATAACTACTCTCCGGAGGCAATGCAGGAGATTGTGGAACGTTATATCGGTTGGGCGAACAAACTGCGGGAGCAGGGCCGTCATCGCGGCGGAGAGGAATTGAAACCAACCGGGCGGGTTTTACGAAGGGAGAAGAATAAGGTGCTCGATGGACCCTATACCGAAACAAAAGAATCTGTCGGCGGGTTTTTCCTGATCGAAGCGCGCGATTATGACGATGCCGTGGAAATCTCGCGCGGTTGTCCACATCTGGATTACGAAGGCGAAATTGAGCTTCGGGAAATCAATCCACATTGATATGGAAACCCCACAACAGGAGGTGCGCGAGCTGGTTGCGCACCTCTTTCGTCATAAAGCCGCTCAGATTCTATCGGTGCTTGTGCACGTACTCGGATTGAAGAATATCGATGTAGCAGAAGATGTTGTTCAGGAAACGCTGGTAAAGGCGTTGCAGCAATGGCCTTTTTCCGGCATTCCCGCGAATCCTTCCGGTTGGATCTTACAGGCCGCTAAAAACCAGGCTTTCGATATTCTGCGAAGAAGAACAAGTTTTCATGAGAAAGAACCTGAGATCATCCGCCAACTTGAAGAACGTTTTTCAAACGAAGCCTTCTTGCAGCCAGAACCATTTCAGGATGAACAGCTGACATTGATTTTCACTTGCTGCCATCCGACATTCTCCGGTGAAGTGCAGGTTGTATTGATTCTAAAGACGCTTTGCGGTTTTCATACGTCCGAGATCGCGCGGGCTTTCCTGACTTCGGAGACGACAATTGCGCAAAGAATTGTGCGGGCCAAAAGAAAGATACGCGAAGAGGACATCCGGTTTGAAATTCCACCGGAAAAGGAGCTGATGCAGCGGCTCGATGCGGTCTTGCAGGTGATCTATCTAATGTTTAACGAAGGCTATTCCGCAACAGCAGGAGAGGATCTTGTCCGGAAAGATCTCTGCGCAGAAGCAATCCGCCTCGCTACAATATTAGTAGACCATCCTGCCGGCAACCAGCCGGAGACACACGCGCTTCTGGCGCTCCTTTATTTTCAATCTTCCAGACTGAGTGCCAGGGCGGATGAGGCGGGCAATCTCTTTTTGTTAGCCGAACAAGATCGTTCCGCGTGGGACCAGAAGATGATTTCGCGCGGTTTCTATCATCTGGATCGCTCTGCCGGCGGAGAAGAACTGAGCCGGTATCATCTGGAGGCTGGAATAGCATCGTGCCATGCCGTAGCAGCTCAATATGATGCGACGGACTGGAAGAAGATTCTTGATTTCTATGATGCGCTCATGGAGATGGATCCTTCGCCCGTCCTTTACCTGAACCGGGCGGTTGCCATTCTGATGCTGAATGGACCGGAAGCCGGCCTGCGCGAATTGGAAAAGATTCAGAATAATCCTTTGCTGAAGGAGTACCATTTGCTGCCTGCGGCTTTTGCGGAAATGTATGCCCGGTTGGGTGAAACGGAAAAAGCGCGTTCGTATTATCAACGCACGCTGCAATTGGTGAAGACGGAGCCGGAGAGAAAATTCGTGTGCCGGAGACTGGAGGAGTTGGATCCAGACGGCTAAGGCACAAACGACTGGACCGCATGATCAAGATCATCGTGCAATTCAAGAAAGCGATCGTATCCGGAAGTGGTCAGAATCTGCCGGACGTTTTCGTTCGGCTTTACAAGTTTCAGTACGTTGGATCTAAAATTCTTGTCTGCGAGTCTTTCTCCCAAAGCTTTGTCGCTTTCCGGGGGATAGTCGCTTCGCAAAAGATTGAAGATCGTGTGAATGGCGCGTAATCCTGCGCTGCTGATGTGCCGCGCATCCGATAAATCCAGAATGATTCTCCGCGCGCCCTGTTTGTAGATTTCTTCGCCCTTTTTTTCCAGTTCGCTGAAAGTCATGGTATCGACGTCGCCATGGATTTCGATAATTGTTACCGGCACCTTTCCATCGTTTCGTTCGAAAATGAGAATTTCCATAGTTACTCTATACAACAATCGGGCACATGTTTACAATCAATTGGGATGCGCGTGCAAATAAAGAATGACCTTGCTGAGATGGCGAAACTTCGTGACGCTGTCATGAATTTCTGCAAACAGAATCAATTGCCTGCGGATACTGTATTCGTGATCGATCTTTGCCTGGAAGAGCTGATCACGAATGTGATCAAGTATGGATACGAGGATTCTGCTGAACACGACGTTCAAATCGATCTTTCCTTGCAAGAGAATCTGCTGGTTTTAGAAATAACCGATGATGGACGCCCCTTCGATCCTACACATATTCCGGAACCGGACCTCGATGTGCCACTGGAGGAGCGGCGAATCGGCGGTTTGGGAATTCACCTTGTCCGAAACTATGTCGATTCTATGCATTACAAACGGGAAGGAAATCAGAACATCGTCACGCTTCAAAAGCGAATCGCAAATGTGCCACATTCCTGAAGTTGGTGCCCAAAATTGTGAAATCCTGCCGCCAAAATTGTGACAAGAATTGGCACCAAAATGGACTCTCTCCTCAGGAGAGTTCCGGGCATGGGTTTTGCTGAAGCGGCGACCGTTCTCAGTTCAAAAAAAGGGGGGAATGCATGCGCATTCGGTATATCGGGACGATCGTCCTTCTTTTCTTCTTCACGATTCTCAACAGCACGTACGCATCCCAAAAGGATTCGGCGTCGCATGTTTCAGAGCTAAACGAGGGTCTTTTGCAGTTGCTCGAACGGGCGGAGTCAGGGGGTCCGTCTGCCGATCAAGCAGCTGAAATCATCAAGAAACGAAATGCTCATCTTTACGATCTGATCCAAAAGAATCCTTCCAAGGCAGTTGGTCTTGCCTTTTCTTCTGATATTTTGAAGAGGCTCGCATCAGCCTTTCCTGATTCTGCTTCCTATCTTGAAGAACAAGGCACATGGAAAGGCGATAACACCTGCTTCATGATTGATGACCCAACGATGACCCGGAGACAATGGGTTCATCGTTTGAAAGTCGGGGATCAAGATCTCGATGTGAATTTTGATGGTCTGGAACCCGGTGGACTTAGAAGCGGCGTCATTCTGAAAGTGAAGGGTGTAAAGGTTGGCAAACGAGTCGCGGGAAAAGGTGAAATTCTTGGTGAATCGGTTGCTGCGGCTACGACCTGCAGCACTTCAGGAAACCAGAACACTGTTGTTCTCCTTGTTACTTTTCCAGGAATCAGCCCTCCTTCCGGAGTCACTACGCAAACAGTTTATGACGCATTCTTCGGTGCCACCGGTCGTACGGTTGATAAATATTGGAGAGAAGCTTCGTACAATCAGGCATCCGCTTCAGGAGCAGTCTACGGCTGGTACACACTGAATCAGCTCTACACTTGTGATCAGTACGACGCGATTCGCTCTGCGGCTATTGCAGCAGCAGATCCGGATGTGAATTTTACGCAGTACACCCGGCTATTTATTATCATGCCAAATCCAGGATCATGCGGATGGGCCGGTCTAGGTAGCCTTGGCTGCTGGAGTAACAGTTCACAGGATGGCAACTTTAGCGCCTCAGTATCCTGGGAGCTTGCGAACTATTTTACAAACCGCGATAACGCTGTGAAATTGTCCTGCCATGAAGGCGGACACAATCTCAGTTTGCACCATGCCAGCACGCGCGATTTCGGAACAGAAACGCTGGGACCGCTGGGAACTCAAGGTACCTTGAATGAGTATGGTGATGTGTTCAACACAATGGGATCCTGGAACCTCGGACACTATGGCGCGCCACACAAAGTAAGACTCGGTTGGCTCGCAAGCGGTTCCGGTTATCAGACTGTTACAAACGACGGGACCTTTACCATTCTGCCGATCGAATCCAGCAGCGCCGGCCTGAAAGGACTCAAGATCCAAAGAGGAACGGGCAACAATGCTTATCTCTGGGTCGAATATCGCCAGTCGATTGGTGACTATGACACGACGCTAAACTCAAACGTTTTTCAAGGAGCGTTGATCCATTACGAGGATTCCTTCACCAGTTCCTATACACATCTTCTGGATTTTACGCCGGATAATGTTTGGACCGACACCGTATTGAGACCGGGACTTCCGTGGACAGATGCTTATTCAAACGTGACACTGAACGTACAATCGGCAACGTCTTCCGGGCTCACATTGAATGTCGATTTTGGTCCTGTGCCGTGTGTTCAAGCAAATCCAACAGTAACAGTTTCGCCATCGAATCCAAGTGTTTATCCTGGCAATAGCGTGAACTACACAGTCAATGTAAAGAACAACGATTCTTCCGGTTGCTCCTCCGGTACATTTAACCTGAGTTCCACTTTGCCTTCCGGATGGGGTTCCAGTTTTTCGAATTCTTCGATTACGCTTTCCCCCGGCGCAAATGGAAACGTAACGATGACGAAAACTGCGCCGGGAGGCACAGCGGTTGGCACGTATGGAGTCAACGCAACTGCAACAAGTGGCAGCTACACCGGCACCGGAACAGCCAATTGCACGGTGACGAATCCGCCACCTCCTTTGAACGTCTCAGTTTCTTCACCCGCTGGACCTTTCAGCGTGCGACAAACGGTCGCCATTACTGCAACTGTGCTTTCCGGCTCTAATCCAGCATCGGGCGCCAGCGTGACATTTACCATGACGAAAGCAAATGGCAAGACAACAACAAAAACGCTAACAACCAATTCATCCGGAAAGGCAGTGTGGAATTACAAGATCGCTCAAAAAGATCCTAAGGGACAATATTCGGTAAGTGTGACGGCTACCTTTAACGGACAAAATGGTAGCAGCACTACACCGGCAACGTTTACGGTTCAATAAGAAATATCGGGGGGCAAAGCGTCTTTGCGTCGCGTGTCTACGCGTCTTCACGTAGACTCGCTGACGCGGAGACGAGTCAGGAGTAGACGCTACTTTTTGCTACAATTGTGACAATTATTGGCTTCCGCTTGCCCCTCAATCGTCGAGACCCGTCCGGCACAAGTTTTGCTAAATCCACGGGTGTGTTCCCAACACCAGCTCTTTTTGGCCATCAAAATCCCAATATTTTTCCTGGCAATAGCGTGAACAATTCATAAGGGGGCAGTCCCACTGCCCCCTTAAAGCTTTGCGTGGCGATTCTTGGTAAAGTGAAAGTATGGGGAGCGATCCTGGAATAGTTCGGAAGCCGCTAATTCTTCCTGCATCATTTCCCGTTCTTCCTCTCGGGTTCATCGAAAATTCCCTTAAATCCTGGGAGCGTTACGAATTGATGGGTTGCCTGGGGGAGGGAGGAATGGGCCGTGTCTACAAGGCTTTTGATCCGGTCCTGAAGCGTCCGGTCGCTCTAAAATTCTTGCGCCGTGAAGATCCCGAGTTGCAACGTCGCCTGATCTGCGAGGCGCAAGCACAGGCCAGGATAAGGCATCCGCATGTTTGTGAAATTTATGAAGTCGGCGAGTTTCAAAATCATGGTTATATCGCGATGCAATTCATTGAAGGGAAGAACCTTTTAGAAATAGGAGAAACGCTGACTCAAGAGCAAAAAGCGAATATCGTCAGGGAGGTTGCCGAAGCTTTGCATGCAGCGCACAGGCTGGGTTTGATTCACCGCGATGTCAAACCAGCCAACATTCTTATCGAAACAAAAGAGGATGGAACGCTTCATCCATACATCCTCGATTTCGGATTGGTGCGAGAAATGGAAGTGCCTGGCCACACAGTGACAGGAGTAGTGGTAGGTACGCCATTCTACATGGCACCGGAACAGGCCCGCGGTGAGGCTGGGAAGATTGATCGCAGAAGCGATGTGTACAGTCTTGGCGCTACCTTGTATGAAGTCTTGTGTGGATCTTCGCCATTTGAGGGAAACACCGGGGTGGACATCATCCTCAAGGTGTTGCAGGAAGAACCGCAGTTCTTGCGGCAAAGGAATTCTTCTATTTCTCCGGATCTGGAAAGCATCGTAATGAAATGTTTGGAAAAGGAACCGGAACGTCGCTATGATTCGGCCCGCGCGTTTGCAGAAGATCTCGAAAGGTTCCTGGATGCTGAGCCGGTTCTGGCCAGACGGGCAGGATTCAGCTACCGGCTTAATAAGAAGATCCGGAAGAATAAAGCTATTTTTGCGGTATCGGGCGCATCGCTTGTGTTGATTCTTATTTTTGCGATTCTGGGCTTGCGGATCCGTTTCAATGCAGCTCAGCAGGCGCGTTTAGCGCAACAGTTCGGTCAGGAAATCGAGAAAATGGATTCCACCATGCGGTATGCATATCTGTTGCCGCTTCATGATATCCGCATGGAAAAGCAAATGGTAAAACAACGGATGCGAGCCATCGAAATGCAGACCAAACAGATGGGGAAGGTTGCGAAAGGGCCGGGGGAATATGCACTGGGCCGCGGTTGGATGTCTTTGCACGAATACGAAAAGGCTCGAAAACATTTGGAAACGGCATGGCAGGAGAACTATCGCGCGCCGGAAGTTGCTTATTCCCTGGGGCACACTCTGGGTGTGTTATATCACAAGGAATTAGAAAACGTGGAACGGATCACGAGTCTTGAGATGCGAATTTTTCAAAGAAAACATATTGAAAAGGAATACAGGGATCGCGCGATTCAGTTTGTCAATGAAAGCGGCGGGGCATGGGCGGAATCGCCTTCTTATGTCCGTGGAAAAATCGCATTTTATCAGAAACGCTATGAGGAAGCTTTGCGGCGGGCTCACGAAGCCTGGGTCCTGGTACCCTGGATGTACGAAGCAAAACTTCTGGAAGGTGAGATCTGGAAAGCCATAGGAAATGGTCTGCGGGACCGTGGTGACACGGCCAGCGCGCTTGCGCACTATGACAAGGCTGAAGTTGCCTACCGCGAGGCGGTCGCCAAAGCGGCAAGTGACAACACCATCTACGAAGCTCTTTGCGGCCTTTCTGTTGACCGGATGAATCTTCAATTGTACCAATCCGGCGAATCGGTAGAGTCCGATTTTCAGGAAGGACTTCAGGTCTGCCACGATGCCATCAAAACGAACCCTGAAAGTGAAGTGGCTTTCAACAATCTCTCAAATCTTCACCTCCGGCGAGGGGAGTTTCAGATGCTTCACGGCGGAGATCCGCTTCCGGACTGGAAACTAGCGGACGAGTTTGCGGGCAAGGAGCTTCAGTGGAATCCCACAAGTGTGAATGGCTACACCAACAAAGGTAGAACCTACCGGCTGCTTGCTGATTACGAAATGGAACATGGCACCAATCCTGTTCCTCATTTGGATAAGGCAATCGAAAGTTTTCAAAATTCAAAAAAGCTTGATCCCGGTAACATCTTTACCTATCACAACATGGGGAACGTATACTGGACACTTGCCGAATATCAGGCAAACCGCGGATTAGATCCGCGCAGTACGCTGAGCCAGGCATTTCATCATTATCTTAAAGTGATCAGCCTCAACCCCACCTACATGTATGCTCATCACAATCTTGGAGTGGCTTATTGGACTCAGGCAGAATATGAAAACAATCACGGGAAAGACCCGCGACCTTCCCTGGAAAAGGCGAGCCGGTGCTTCCAAAAATCCCTTGAGCTGAATCCGGATTACACACTCGCATACAATAATCTTGGTGGCGTAACACAGGGTTTAGGAGAATATCAGATCGCAATTGGCATAGATCCTACGGCAACTCTGCAAAAGTCTATTGAATATTTTCAAAAAGCGATTCAGATTAACGCGGAATATTCCTATGCGTACAGCAATCTTGTGGAAGTTTATCGAGGCCTCGCAGTCTTCACGCTTTCTCAGGGGAAAGATCCTTCTTTCTATCTGAATCAGGGTAAGCCATTTGTTAGGAGAGCAGTTGACTCCAATCCCGACTTTTTTGAGCCGTACTTGATGTCGGCACGACTGAATTTAGTCGAAGCACAGTTTGCGATCTCCCAAAATGCATCTCCGCTCGGCGCATTGAAAGAGGCTGAAGAGAGTCTTCAAAGTGCCTTGCGTATGAATCCGGAGGAAGCAGAAATCTACAACGCCGCAGCCGAAATGTATCAGTTGCTTGCCTCCTGGAAAATTCGAAAAAGAAAGAGCGCGGATGTGGAAATTCAAAAGGGTTTGGAAGCCGTAAACAAAGCCTTGCAATACCATCCGCATATGTCTCGCGCGCTTGCAACACGAGCCGGTCTTGGATTGTTACTCGCTCGAGCCGATACAAAGTTCGCCCGCGATGCCCATGCAGATTTGCTACAAGCCCTCCATACAAATGCGAACCTAAAACGACAATACACACCCCTGCTACGAGACATCGAAAAACTCCTGGTAGTGGCAGAGCATTTGCCATTGAAGTAAAAAGACCTGAACTTTCAGAAATGCTTGTAAATTGCACTGACCAACTTCTGAAGAGCAAAATGCTCTGCATCCCGCGAACAGAGCAGAGCATTGTCTCAGCAAACTAGAGATGTTGCGGGTTGCGGATCTAATTGCCCAACGTGTTCAAAACCAGAAACGCGGACAATGCTCTGCCACTACCCATGACTAAAGTAATTGTTATCGGGGCAGGAATCAGCGGCCTCTGTGCAGCGTACGAGCTCACGCGAAACGGCTTTGAAGTGGTGATTCTGGAAGCGAGACACAGAATCGGGGGCCGTGTCCACACAATCAGAGAGCCCTTCGAATTCGGACAATTTGCAGAAGCGGGAGCGATGGTTGTGCCGGACAGTCATTCGCTTACGAAAAAATACGCTGCTGAATTCGGCATCCAGCTGGATCCGGCGCCTTCCAACCTTCCTGCAGTCTATCGTGTTGCGAACCGGAAATGGATTGGCACGGGTGAAGATTCTGATTCACCGGGCTCTCTTCAGAAAAAATATTTGGGACCCTATATCCATCAAGTTGCAGCTTCCTTAACTGCAGACCCCTGGCCCCCGGATGGCGTAAGGGCCTGGGACCATTCGACCCTTTATCAGTTTTTGACGGAACAGGGAATCTCTTCTGAAAAAATCTCCCGTTTACGAATGGAATACATCGATGAATGGGGTGATGGAATCGAAAGCTATTCCGCTCTCAGCGGATTTTACGATCTTGCAAGAGGCCGTTCCAGCTCATTATTTCGAATACAGGGGGGAAGCGACCGGCTGCCCTCTGCCTTCGCATCGCGACTTTCCAGTATTTCCTTGAACACTCCCGTTCATCAGGTGAATCAAATAGACAACCGGATCGAAGTGGTGTTTTCGAAGAATGGTGAGTTTCAGAAGCAACAAAGCGATTTCTTGATTTGCACCATTCCTTTCTCCGTTTTGTCCAAAGTGCAGATCGATTTGCCTTCCGAGAAAAGGAACGCAATACAGGAGCTTGGATATACCTCTGTCGCGCGCGTCTATGCGCAATTCAAAGAACGTTTCTGGATACAGCAAGGCTTATCAGGATACGCTTATACGGACCACGATTTTTTGAGCTTATTTCACAGCACCGCGAATCAGGAAGGAAAAGCCGGAATTCTGGAAGCCTATATTTCCGGACCCCTTGCGCGAAGGATCTCATCATTGAATGAAACAGAACGAATTGAGACAACACTTTCATTCCTGGAAGAATTGCATCCGGAAATGAGGAAGCATTTGCTCAAAACAACATCCGTCTGCTGGGATCACGATCCGTGGGCCGGAGGAGCTTATTCCTGGTTTAAACCGGGACAAATGACGAATCTGTTGCCTGTTCTCGGACGTCCCTTCGGACAAATCCACTTCGCAGGCGATCATACATCTTCACTGCCCGGATGGATGCAAGGCGCCCTGGAATCCGCCCACCGAGTTATCCAGGAAATAATGCAGAAAATTTAACGCAGAGGCGCAGAGTCGCAAAGAAAAAAATTAATTAAATTCTTTCTCTTTTCTCTGCGTCTTTGCGTCTCTGCGTTGAAGAACTATTCGAAGCTGCCGCTCACTCCCTGGAATCCGCGCATCGCCTGCTTCGCAAGCCATTTCATGACTCGCGTGTTGTCGTAGCAATACGAAAGAATGTAATTGCATGTTGACAGACAATGTTGAGAACATTCCTTTTTCATCTCATTCAATTGGCCTGCTTCAAACTTGTGATTTGCCACAGTTCCCCAGTCGTACGTTGAAGAGTACATGGGGAAGCAGGGAGCCAGTGAACCATCCGTCCGGATGATGCAGGAATTTTGACCGGCACGACAGGGCCACGCATCCACTTTTCCCCGCATGAGCTTTTTCATTTCACGCAAATGAAAAACAGGATTCGGCATTTTGTAACCGTTCTTGTGTTTTTCAATCACCCATTCGATCAGCTCATCCACTTTCGGATGATCCTCCGGAAGAAGATATGTGGTGTTGCCATCGAGATGCTTGAAATGATCCTGTTGCAGCATCGGAGCTTCGTTGATGTGGTAATCGGTGGCCAGATCATTGTCATGCGCTATTTGAGTAAGCTCCTTCACATCTTCTTGATTGATGTGAGTAATATTGATATTGATCATGGCCGTGTAGCCGTAATAATGTTTCTTCTTCACCATGTAGTCGAAGTAGGATTGAATCCGGTTGAGCGCTTTCGGCAACCCCGGCTTTTCATTGACTGCATCGATCGCAAGATTGATATTCGCTACACCCGCATCCCCTAAACGATCCAGAACATCCGGATTCATCAACCGTCCGTTCGTTGGCAAGTAGACAAAGAAGTCCTTCTTGGATGCGTAATAAACGACTTTATGCACAAAGTCCGGACGCAGCAGAGGCTCGCCTCCCATGAGAGCCAGAACGCGACATCCGATATCATGCAACCAGTCAATCGAGCGGCGCGCCATATCTTCCGTCATTCCTTTGACTTTGTTGTTATAAGACCAGCAATAATGACAATCCACATTGCATTTAAATTCCGTAAAAAGGTAAGCAATGATGGGACGAAGTTCTTTGCTGTGCCATCGGGATTTAAAGTAGGGCACTGCCCAGCCTTTCCATCCGCGAATGGCGTTGAGTTTGTTGTATTCTTTGTCCGAGTAATCCGGTCCGGGTTGACGTTGTGGAAATACCGGTTCCGGCAAAGTCAAAACTTCGGCTCCGACCGGTGCGGCGTTTTGAGGCTTGGGGCCATTCATCAGCAATTGATGAAGGGGAACATCGATGCGGAACTGCTGTTGAGGTTGATCCTTGTAACTTTCTTCTGGTTTCTGTTCAACGTCCATTATTCGGCCTCCCTGCATTTTGAATTTTCAAAACCCAAAAAACATATTAGATAGAATATGTACTTTCCGAGAAGATTGTCAAAGCCGGGCAACAGATGAAACGAAAACTGCTGATCCTTCCTCTTCTTCTGTGTTATTTCTGTTTCTCTTTCGCGGCTACCGATATGCTGCATTTTGCGGCGATCGGCGACATGGGCTGTGGCTGTGCGGCGCAGGAAGCCATTGCCGAAGAGATGCTGGAATGGCACGCGAAATACCCGTTCCGTTTCGTCCTTACCACGGGAGACAACATTTATGGTGATGGTTTGCAGCGTATTTGGAACAGACGAAAGGGTGGGAGCAAGGCGCTTTTTTATGAGCATTTTGACCGGTACTATAATCCTTTGCGAAAGCGCGGTGTACTCTTCTTTGCTTCCCTGGGCAACCATGATTTTGAAACCCGTCACGGCCGAGACCTGATCGACGATAGAGTCCGGTTCAACATTCTCTCAAATACGGGTTACTACTACTTTTCACCGGATCCCGCTCTCGTCACATTTGTTGCTTTGAATACGGAAAATATTCTTGTGCAAAATGCAAATCCTTCACAATTGAAATGGTTGCAGAAAGTGCTTTCCGAATCGAAGTCGATATGGAAGATTGTTTATGGCCATCACGCGATTTACAGTCCGCCTGGAAGCCATCCAGTAGATGTGTCCTTCAGAAAAGCCCTTGAGCCAATCCTGGTTAAGAATGGTGTGCAAATCTACATTTCCGGTCACAACCACTTTTACGCTCGCATGAAACCAAAGCATGGAGTCATTCACTTCACCACAGGCGGAGGGGGCCGGCATCTGAAGACACCTCGCGCAACTTCCGAAACCGATGTCGTGGCCCGCGCCCATCATTTCATGCATTTTGAGCTTCGTGAAGGAAAACTGAACTTCTGGGCCATCCCAATTCAGGGCCCATTTCTCGATCGCGGCACCGTACGCATTAGCAGCGAATAGTCAGGGCTTCCACAATCTATGCTCTTGAGCATGTTTTTACAATGATTCTTTTTGAATGCGTTCATTGTTTTGCTCTGGAACACAGGCATGTTCCATATCGAAACAACGCGCCGCTCCTATTGGCCGCAATTCTTTCCTTTTCCTGACGAAGGATGGCTTCCCGCAACAAGCAACAAGCATGGCAAGGTATTTGCCATTACCGAATTGGTACAAAACTGAAGGAGGAAATATGGAAACAATTTTCAATAGTTTCGCGAATTGGAGATTTCTTTCCGCACTTTGTGTTGTCCTGTTTGCAATTGGTTGCACCCAGAACCCGGAACAAGGTTCCGAAAATCCGGTCAGCCCAAACCAAATACAGGCACCGGACGTGAGCGCATCGGCCGCCACAAAGACTCTGATCTGTCATAGCAATAGCGATGGTGATAATGCCGGGGTTGTACTAGATGTCGGAACAACCAAACTGGAAAAGCACTTCGTCCATGGAGACTGCTACTATCCGGTATGTACACCACCGAAAGGCGTCGATTGTTTATTGCTCGATGACACTAACAACGACATTTGCGACTTTTGCCCGTAGCGAATTCGGAGCAAAAAAAACCGCAGTACGTTTAAGGCTACGATTAACGGAAGCTGAACTACTGGGCCACAAGAGGCTCTTTCTCGATTCGTGCATTCTCAGCATCAGCGTCGAGTAATCGGGGCGCCTGTATTTATGCGTGACAAAAACGTCATGTTTGTGTTACGATTATTGCGAAAGGGCGCGATGAGTCGCGCTCCTACGGTTTTTTTAGAGGTTAGGGGCGCGTTCATTGCGCTTTTTTTTATGAACAATCTCGAAGTAGATCGTGTTCTGCAGACGATGCTTTCCTTCAAACCGAACATATCCGATTTGCATTTCTTTGTCGGACGTCCTCCGCAAATCGAAGTCTCCGGAACCTTGGTGCCGGTTCCTATTAAGGGATTAGAACGACTGAATCCGTTTCAGCTGGACGTGATTGCCATGAACATCATGGGGCAGGATCGTGAAGCATTGCGAAGGTTCATACGGTTGGGATCCGCCGATCTTTCCTACAGCATTCCGGGCGTTACCAGATTTCGCGTTAGCATCTATAAACAGCGGGGAACATTCGCAGTCGTTATGCGTGTGATTCCTTATGGTGTCCCCAGTATAAAAGAAATGAATCTGCCGGATGTTTTGTACGAAGTCGCAGATGAAACGACGGGAATAGTTCTTGTCACAGGTCCCACAGGCAGCGGTAAGTCAACGACGATTGCCGCCATCATTGATGAAATCAATCAAAAAAATGCCTTTCATATCATAACGATAGAAGATCCGATCGAGTATTTGTATCGCCACAAGAAATCCAGCATCTGCCAGCGTGAACTAGGATCGGACACGACATCATTTGCCGTCGCTCTTCGCGCGGCCCTGCGGCAGTCTCCAAAGGTCATTGTGGTTGGTGAAATGCGTGATACGGAAACGGCCGAAATCGCCCTGGAAGCTGCTGAAACCGGGCATCTTGTTTTCAGCACACTTCATACCATCGATGCTTCAAAAGCAATCGATCGAATCATAGGCATCTTTCCACAATCGGAAGAAACATCGATTCGGAACCGGTTTGCGCAAACGTTTCGCTATGTCATCGCCCAGCGTTTGATTCCAAAGAAGGGTGGCGGAAGAGTAGCAGCCGTAGAAGTGTTGAAAGCGACTCCCCGCACGCGTGAATACATCATTAAAGGGGAAGGGGAAAACAGATCGCTCCTTGATGCAATGCGGGATGGATTCCTGGAAGGGATGCAACCGTTCGACAAAGATCTGGAGCGAATGGTCCGTGCAGGCATTGTGGAAAAGGATGTTGCTCTGCGTTATGCCTCGAATTCAAATAATCTGGCACTCGCTTTGCAGACGGCCCCGGCGGAAGAACAGATTGGTAGCCTGTGGAGCGATTTTGTCGAAAAGGAAGACCTGACACCGAGCGATATTTTGCGCATACCCGATGCGATTCAACAGATGATTGAAGAAGTGGATGAGAAGGAAGTTGATGAGGTCGTGAAGAAGGTTCTCAACTGTTTAAGCAAAGGCGATGAGCGGCAAAGGATGTCTGTCATCAGCATTGTTCAAACGCTTGTGGCTACGCTTTCCGCTTATGATCACTGGAAGAATATGGATTCTGCTGTTATGGCGATAACAAGCCGTTGTTTTCAGAAAGAGACGGAAGATGAGATCGTTTTCGCTTATGTGAGCTATTTCCAATCCGAATTCTTTACAAAGTTCCGGAGCAAGAAATATGCTCAGGCCATGGAGCTTCTCCGGACGATCAATCTTCAAGTCGACAAACATGATCGTTTGAGGCGGCATCTTTCCATGTCTCTCGAGTCTTCCGGGGATTTTTTCATGGAGGAAATCCGTGTGGGCGCTGAAGGCGCAGACGTAGCCATCGAATATTGCAAGATGTCGGGAGAAAAAGGAGCGGAATTTTTGTTGAACTGGCTTGCAGAGGAAGAGGACAGGTCTACGCGGGTACGCCTGCTGGGTTATTTTGATCGCTTGAATCCGAACCATCTAGTTCCTGGAGTCGAGCGAAAACTCAGTCACTACAAGTGGTATGTGGTCAGAAATATGGTAACCATCATGACCAAGGTAAAGCTTCCGAAAACGTCGGAGATGTTGCGGCAGGCCGTCAAGAATGAGGAGGTTCGCGTTTCAAAAGAGATTCTGAAGCGCCTTTATCAGGGTTGTACTCTTACCGATTCTGAAACAATTCATGAGCTGTTATGCAATCCGGATAAGACCGTTCGAATTCAAGCGGTGCATCTGGTTCCGATGGCGAATCTGGATGGAGAAATCCAGATGTTGCTCAACTATGCTGGAAGCGCGACGCCGGCGGACACAGATTTGCGGGCCGCGTGTTTTCAAGCGCTGGCCAAAATGAGGGTTCTGCAGGCTGTGCCGCTGGCAAAACGTGTTCTGGAAAAGAAAGCCGGGTCAAAGCTGGAGATTGCAGAAAGGAATGCGGCCGTCAAAGTGCTGGGGGATCTAGCGTCGGAGGTATCCTTACCTCTCTTGCAGAAACTGGCAACCGGTGATTCCTTTGCCGAAACGCGTGAAGCTGCGCGGGTTTATGTTTTGTAGGACAAAACGATGAATCTTACATGTAATGATTGTGGCCATACGTTCCAAATTGATAAAGCAAAGATTCCTTCCCCAACCTTCAACGTAAAATGTCCTAACTGCAAGAAAGTTTTTCAAGTAAACATGCCATCAGGAAGCGATGCCGTCAAAACCCCTGAGAAAGCCTCTGCTGAGTCCTCTTCATGGGAACAATGGAAGCCGGAAATGGAAGCCGCAGTGAAGAAACAACTGGAAGATGTCCGAAAAGATATATTGCTCTCTTTAGTTACGCTCGTAGGACATTCTTCACAAGCATCGCAAGTCAATGCATTGGAATACAGCGAAAAGCGCGCGCTTGTTTGTGAATCGGATCCGGCCGTAGCGCAACAAATCCTGTTTGTTCTGCAACGATTGGGCTATTCAGTGCAAACCTGCTCTCATTTTGCCGAAGCTCTGGGTCGTCTGGAAAGCGGATTTTACGATGTCATTACCACCGACTCTGGATTCTCGGACGATCCGGAAGGGGGTCAAAAGATACTGGGCAGGGTGAACGGAAGGAAAACCGTGGAAAGGCGAAAAATGTTTGTCGTAATGGTGTCGGATCATTGCAAAACTTTACCTGCACAGGCGGCATTTTTTCAAGGTGTAAATATTTCGGTTCACAAGTCCGATCTGCGAAACTTTGAACGATTGATTCAGGATGGTATCCGGCAATTCAGTGAAATGTATGGCACGTACTACATGATGTTGGAAGAATCCGCGGATCGTTTATAAGCTTTTCATTACGAATTGGAACGAGTATACATGCTGAGCCCGCGGAAGAACTGGATTCCACCATACAGAATGGCGCCCCAGGCAACCACGTAAACACCGCCATTGGCCGCTAAACTGAAAGTAGCGATCGTGATGATAAGGAAACAAAATAGGTCAGTAAGATCTTTCTTACTTACGTTGAAGAGCCGAAAGTAGTAACTACCCGGTCCTTTCTAGGCTCCATCCCGGATGTTAAAGAGTAGCAGAAAGCAAATCAGATGAACAGTGGAAAGGAGAAGCGT
>JAKEFK010000039.1 GCA_022616075.1 bacterium | reverse complement strand
GTACGATATGCCATTTTTGTTGAGCCGCCTTTTCTACGTGCTATTTGGAATCGGAATGGTTGCTGTGAGCGCGAGAAATTTTGCGAGGAAGCATGTGAAAATTCGCGATAAACGTGTCACAGTGCGTGTCCCAATCGGCGAGCAGGCTCTTCCCCTGGAGGTGGCGGATCTTTCGCGTTTAGAAGGGCAGAGAGTGCCGGTTGGCATGTTCAGACAGATGTTGAATGTGGTGCGCATGGAACTGAAAGAGTTGGCCGGTCAAACTTGGCTAATGGTCTTCATGGTTATGATCGCGATTTTTCTGATAACACCGGATCGGGGCGGGGTTGGTCCAATGCACATCATCAGTCTCTACACATCCGGTTGGGTCGCCACAAGAGCGATGCTTCCACTCTCGCTGATGATGTGTTTCCTGATTTTGTTTGCCACAACGGAGTCTCTTCATCGGGAAAATCAGACTGATTTGAGTCCCATCCTTTATTCCACACCACTTTCCACTTTTTCGCTGCTAGCCGGCAAGGCGCTCGTTAATTTCATTGTTGCATTCGGGTCGATGTTCATCTCTTTTGTGTTTGTCGCAGGCCTGATCATAAGCAGTGGAGAAACGCCATTCGAGGTGATGCCCTTCGTTCAAACGTGGGGATTGCTGATTTTTCCAACTTTCATTTTCTGGACTGCGTTTGTAATGGCGGCATTTTCATGGACCAAAAATCGTATGTCAACCTATGGAATCGCGCTGGCGCTGATGTTTGTTACAGGCTGGGCAATTGCTAACAACAAAGTCAACTGGGTCACGAATTGGCCGCTGGTCAATACAGTCACCTGGTCTGATTTCGGTTCGTTCGATCTGGATCGAACAGCATTTGTTCTGAATCGTTTGTTTTATCTTTCATTGAGCATTTCGTTGTTTGCCTTTGCTGTTTTCCGTTTTCCGCGGCGCGTCGCTGATCGAAATCAAGCAAGACGAAAATTCGGATGGCGAATTGTAGTGCAGTTAACGGCGCTCCTTCTCCCACCTAGTGTGCTTGGATCGGTACTCTGGATTCAGCTGGAGCAAGGTTTTCAGGGAAGAGCGTCGCAGAATGCAGAAAAAGACTACTGGCGCAAAAACATGGCGAGTTTCATGAACGAGCCGCTTCCTCATCCCACACGAATCGAAATGGACATCCGTTTGGAACCGGCAACGCGCGAATTCCATGTTCGGGGCCTTTACGACTTGGAAAACAGGAAGGAGAAACCACTGTTTCGGATTCCGCTGACCGGAGTTGGTCGTTGGAAAAATCTGCGATGGTCTGTGAATGGAAAGGAATACACACCGGAGAATCGTTCAGGTATGTTTGTGTTTGTTCCGGATTCGCCTTTGCAGACAGGACAAACCATGAAGATTGGTTTTTCCTACGATGGAATCATGCTGCCCGGCATAAGCAGGAATGGCGGCCCGCTCGTTCTTGGCGAATTCATTCTTCCGGCGGGTGTGGCGCTCACCGGGCGTAATCCATGGTTCGTGCCGGTGCTTGGCTTTGTCGATTCTGTCGGAATCGATGAAAAAAACCGGTATGAGCCGGAGGATCCAGGCCCGCATTTTTACGAAGGAATCACGGATGCCGGCATCGACGATCTTTGTTGGACACAAACATTCGTGTCGATGTTCCGGAGGAATACTATGCAACTTCCATGGGCGTTCTTACATCAGAAAAAGTTTCCAACGGAAGAAGAGTTCTTACGTGGCAAAGTGATTACCCGGTGCGCGTTTTTAATGTGGTTGCAGGAAAGTGGACTTCAAGGAATGGAAAAGTTTCGATAGTTTATTACCATAAAAAACACTCTTACAACATAGATTTGATGGTGCTGGGATTGGATTCAGCGCGCCGGTATTACTCGCAATGGTTTGGTCCCTACGTTTGGAAGGAGCTGCGCATCAGCGAATTTCCTGCCTATGGGCTGTATGCGAGAGGAAATCCAACCAATATTTTCTTTTCTGAAGGGATCGGATTTTTAACGAAGGATTCCATGGACCAACCGGCCCAATTTGGGTTAAGCGCATTCGGCGTTACCGCTCATGAAGCTGCGCACCAGTGGTGGGGACACATGCTATCACCGGGAGAAGGTCCTGGCGGCATCGTGCTTGCGGAAGGGATGGCGCATTTTGCGACCCTGTGCTTGTTCGAACAGGTGCAAGGAGACGAAGTTCGCCGGATTATGAGCAAACAAATGGAAGCATACTACGGCGAGACACGCGCTGTTAGCTCCGAACGCCCTCTTTCAAAAAGCACCTTCTTTCGCGATGCGGATCAAACGGTGATTTACGACAAAGGAGGCTGGGTGTTCTGGATGATGAGAAATCTGCTCGGCCGCGATCCAATGTATGCCGGTCTAACGACGTTCATCCAGAAATGGCATCGTGGTCCGGATCATCCAGTGCTGGAGGACTTTGTCGCTCATATGAAAACCTTCGCGCGTGATCCGGAAGCTTACGATCACTTTACGCAACAGTGGTTTTTCGATGTTGTGATGCCTGAATACCGTTACATGGAAAAGCCACAGAAGCACAGAGTGGGAAACATGTGGGAAGTGAAAGCCGTGATTAAGAATGTTGGTAATGCAAACATGCCTGTAGACGTTTCAACATCCACGGGGCGACGCTTCGATAAAGAATATCGTGAATCGCGCACAAAAGTTTCGCTCAACGGAGGTCAGCAGCGTGAAATCATTTTGCAATGCGCTTTCGAACCGGATCGGATCGTTGTAGATCCCGACCTCCAAGTCTTTCATCTACAGCGAAACGCCGCAACCTACAGGTTTAAACCTTAGCGTCTTTGCGCCTTTGCGTTGAAGAGCTATGGTAACATCGCTTTCATGGCCGATTCATTACAATTTGTCGCGTTTCGGATCGGAACGCAGCAATTTGCAGTGGAAATTCATCGCGTTACGGAAGTAATCAGTTACTGCGAAATCACGCCTATACCCGGCGCTCCGCCATTCATCGAAGGAATGATCGACTTGCGAGGTCAGCTTGTCCCGGTTCTGGATATGAGGAAACGGTTAGGTCTGGCTGCAATCCACAATACGATGCAGACACGAATTCTGATTTTGCGAATGAACCGTCAAAAAATTGGGCTGATTGTGGATGAAGCCGACCAGGTCTACACGATCCCTGTGGAAATGATTCAGCCACCACCGGATGGAGCCGATTTCGTAATTGCCGTCGCAAAACATCAAAACCTCTTGCTCGTGATCCTGGATCTGGAGCGCCTTCTGAGCGGCGAAGAACAGGTAAATTTAAAGGCTATTGGAGGGCGGGCCTCCGTGCCCGCCAATCGGTAACAGATGTATCTCTATCAAGAAGCCAATACTCCCTTTCATTCGCTCCATCCTGTGACGAAACTCCTGATGTTATTATTTTGCATTGTGATCCCGTTTCTTGCAAAAACATTTTTGGTCACGGCTATCATTCTTGCCTTTTACGTGACATTGCTTTTATTTGCGCGCGGCGCGGGGAATGTTAAAAAATTCTGGAAAATGCTTTTGATTTTCTGGATTTTTACTTTTGCCATCTGGTCTGTTGTCCCCAAAATACGCGGTTCGGAGTGGAGTTTTGAAAATGCTGCGCTGCTTGCAACGAGAATCGATACGTTTGTTCTTGCCGGTTTGCTCTTTGTAACCATCACGCGCATCGAAGAATTTACTTTTGCTTTGACACGGATCGGAATTCCTTACAAAGTTGCCTTTACACTTTCGCTCGGTTTTCGTCTGGTTCCGCTTTTCTATCAGAATCTGCAAACAATTGTGGCTGCGCAGAAGTCCAGAGGCGTGGATCTTGAGAGTGGAGGTTTATCGGTAAAAGCGCGCAAATACGGTCCGATGATTGCCGCGCTCATCTCTTACAGTTTGCGGAACGCTGACTTGATGGCGATGTCCCTGGAAGCAAAAGGTTTTGGGTATCCGGGCAAGCGCACTTCTTATCTTGAGCCCAAAATCAGCTGGCGGGATGCGCTGGTGTTTGTTTGTATTGCGCTTATTCTTTTTACTCTGCTCAGATGAATCGCCCGCGCATCTGCCTTTCACTTTACGGAACAACCGATGAAGTCTGCACCGCCATAAATTCTTTTGATGCAGATTTGTTTGAAATCCGCCTGGATCTTTGCGCACATCTTGATGGCGCAAAAATTCGCGCTGCCACGAATAAACCACTTCTTTTTGCTTCTCACGGACGTCCGGATCTGCTCGAAAAGTACTGGCCTTTTGCAGACTATTTGGACGTGGAGCAGGGTGAAGCTTTGGGACAAAACTGCATTGTTTCGATTCATGCGAAAGAAGAAGATCCGGACAGTTTGTGGAAAAAATTATCCGGGGAGCACCGGACGAAGATTGTACTTGAAACGGAAAACTATGATGTGATCGCCAGGTTGATCAAGCTGAACAGGGAAAACAATCCGCTGGCACTCTGTTTTGCTGCGGGTGAAGTGGGCGCCTTCAGTCGTATTTTATCTGTTTTCAATGGAGCTCGCTGGATTTACGCAAGCCTGCCCGGTCGACCCACTGGAAACGGTCAATTTGACTTCGATCAATTGGTTGAAACTTATCGACTGCGGCGCTTCGAGAACACGCAACAGCTTTTTGTCTTTGGCGTCATCGGAAATCCAGTCGCGCACAGCCGGTCTCCGGAAGTTCAAAACAAGCATTTTGCAGATGCGTCTCTTCCATGGATTTATCTGCCCTACTTTTGCAAAGATTTGCCTGCACTCATGCGGAAAGCGCCTGAATGGAACACGAAAGGCTTTAGTATTACTCATCCTTATAAGGAAGAAGTCCTGTCCTTAGTAAACTCCGTTACTCCGGAAGTGCAGCGCCTTCGAGCTTGCAATACGGTTGCGCAGGTAAAGGGGAAGTGGATCGGGACAAACACGGATCTGAAGGGAATCGAGGTTTTGCTGAAAGACATTCCGGTGCAGGGCGCTTGCGCTGTGATCATCGGCGCAGGGGCATCGGCAAGAGCTCTGGCTTCCGTGATCAGTGCAAAGGTTTCCGAATTATGGATTTTAAATCGGACGTTAGAAAAGGCACAGCGATTGGCTTCAGAATTTCAGGCGATTAGCGGAGGGTTGGCTGATCTCCGCAATATCGATTACGACGTTCTCATTCAAGCCACATCGATCGGATGGATCAGTGGAGAGTGCCCCGTTGATATTCAGCATCTAAAACCGGGAGGCGTTGTAATCGATTCCATCTATCAAGATACGGAGCTTCTGAAGAGGGCGCGAGATCTCGGCTGCAGAACGCTCAACGGCGAGCCCTGGTTTCAGGCGCAAGCGCAGGCCCAGTTTCGCTGGTGGTCATCCTTGAACCTTTGAACTTTGAACCTTTGAACGTACTATATTCGAATGACCTGGCTTTCGATTGCGGCGGTTGTGGTAGCAGCGTCGGCGACAGTTCTCGGCGGGCTGCTTTTGTTACTCAAGCCCTACTGGGATTGGAAGGTCCTGCGCCTGACGATTTCCTTTGGCGCGGGTTACATGCTTGCGGCGGCCGCCCTTGCGATGATTCCCGAGAGTTTGAAGATTACCGATCAGGCTCCGCTCTTTTTTCTGGCCGGGTATATCACCATCCATTTCTTTGAGCACACGATCGTGCCTCATTTCCATTTTGGTGAGGAAACGCATCGGGAAGTCATGGTGAATCCGCTTGTTGGTCTCACTTCCATCTTTGGATTGAGCATGCATACCCTGTTTGATGGGATTTCGATCGGTTCCGGTTTTCTCATTTCACCCAAGCTGGGATTGCTCATTTTTGGCGCCGTGGTGCTTCACAAAATTCCGGAAGGTTTTACCATTTCTTCCATCATGCTGGCAAGTGGGCGCAGCAGGCGGACAGCAATCTATGCTTCTGCTGTTCTTGCGATCAGCACAATTCTGGGAGCCGTACTGATTTCTTTCTTCAGTCAAACGGTGAAATACGCGCTTCCTTTTTCTGCGGGAGTCACTTTTTACATCGCGGCATCCGACCTGGTGCCGATCATCAATGAGTCGAGAGGTCTGAGTCTATCGCTCGCTTTCTTTCTGGGAATTGTAATTTTTTATTTCACCGACCTGTTACTTGCCGGATATCTTATTTGATTCTTTCTTGGCGACTTGGCGGTTTATTGAATTTTAGCCGTGTAGTTGCAGAGCATTTGCCAAACGAATGCAGCATATGCTGTTTAGTTGTAAAGTGTTTCCATTGAAAACATTGT